>CANKBT010000186.1 GCA_947479995.1 Frankiaceae bacterium
CGCGTCACGGCTGCACGGCACCTGGGGGCTGGCCTTCGCCGCCGACGCGGTGCCGCTGTCCGTGCACGCCGTCCTCACCGGCGAGGCGTGGTGCCGCGCCGGGCGCGCCGCGCCGGTGCGCGTGCCCGCCGGGCACGTCGTGCTGGTGCGCGGCGGCCTGCCGTTCGCGCTCACCTAGGGCGAGCGCGCGCCGGCGCGGCCGCTGGCCGAGGTGCTGGCCGCGCACTGCGCCGCCGACGGCCGGCTCGAGGTGCCGGGGGAGGGGCCCGCCACCGAGCTGCTCTGCGGGGCGTACGCCTTCTCGGGGTCGCTCTGCGACACCCTGCTCGACGCGCTGCCCGACGTCGTGGTGCTGCCCGGCGACGACCCGGCGGTGACCGGCGCCCTGGCGCTGCTGCGCACCGAGGTCGCGGTCGAGCGCGCCGGCCGCCAGACCGTGCTCGACCGGCTGCTCGACGTGCTGCTCGTCGCCTGCCTGCGGCTGCTGTGGGCCGAGCAGCCGCACCCGCCGGTGTGGGCGGGCGCGCCGCAGGACCCCGCCGTCGGCGTGGCGCTGCGCGCCCTGCACGGCGACCCCGCGCACGGCTGGACGGTCGCCGAGCTGGCCCGCCTGGCCGGCGTGAGCCGCGCCGCGCTCGCGCGCCGCTTCGCCGCGGAGGTCGGCGCGCCCCCGCTCACGTACCTCACCCGCTGGCGCATGCGGATCGCCCAGGAGTCGCTGCTGGAGGGCGCGACCCTCGCGGCGGTCGCGCGCGAGGTCGGCTACGCCAGCGAGTACGCCTTCGCCGCCGCCTTCAAGCGCGAGGTCGGCGCCGCGCCCGGGCGCTGGCGGCGCGAGGCGCTCGCCGGCTGACCGTTCCGGAGCAGGCGCAGCGGGCAGGACGACGGGGTGGACCTGACCCTGCCCGACCTGGCCTTCCTCGTGGTCGGCGTCGGCGCGCTGCTGGCGGCGTACCTGCCGCGGCTCGTCGCCGGCCGCCCGCTGTCGCTGCCCATCGTCTTCCTGGCGCTCGGGGTCGTCGGCGGGCTGCTGCCCGGCCTGCCGGTCGAGGCCGACCCGGTCGCGCACCCGACCTTCGTCGAGCACCTCACCGAGGTGACGGTGATCATCGCCCTCATGGGCGCCGGGCTGGGCCTGGACCGCCCGCCGGGCCTGCGCCGCTGGATGAGCACGTGGCGGCTGCTGGCCCTCGCCATGCCGCTCACCATCGCCGCGGTCGCCCTGCTCGGCTGGTGGGCCGTCGGCCTCGCGCCCGCCACCGCGCTGCTGCTGGGCGCCGCGCTGGCGCCCACCGACCCGGTGCTCGCCGGCGAGGTGCAGGTCGGCGAGCCCGCCGACGAGGGCGTCGACGACCCCGACCGCGCCGAGGACGAGGTGCGCTTCGCGCTCACCAGCGAGGCCGGCCTCAACGACGCGCTCGCGTTCCCCTTCGTCTACGCCGCGATCCTCATGGCCACCGAGGGCGCCGGCCTGACCAACTGGGTCGGCGGCTGGCTGGCGTACGAGGTGGCCTTCAAGCTCGCCGTCGGGCTGCTCGTCGGCTACGGCGTCGGCCGCCTCATGGGCAAGCTGACGTTCTCCTCGAGCCGCAAGGCGCTGCGCCTCGCCGAGCACCGCGAGGGCTCCGTCGCGATCACCGCCACCTTCCTGGCGTACGGCGCCGCCGAGGTGCTGCAGGGCTACGGCTTCCTGGCCGTCTTCGTCGCGGCGGTCGTCATCCGCAGCAGCGAGCGCTTCCACGACTACCACCGCGAGCTGCACCACTTCGTCGAGCAGGTCGAGCGCCTGCTCACCGTGCTCGTGCTGCTGCTGCTCGGCATGGCGATCGGCGACGGGCTGCTCGCCGACCTCGGCTGGCAGGAGTACGCCCTCGTCGCCGCGCTGCTGCTCGTCATCCGGCCGCTCATCGGCCTGGCCACCCTGCGCGGCTCGTGCGGCAGCGCCCGCGAGCACCTGGCCATCGCCTTCTTCGGCGTCCGCGGCATCGGCTCGGCGTTCTACGTCGCCTACGCCGTCGGCCAGGCGGAGTTCGACGACGCGGGCACGGTCTGGGCGGTCGTCGGCCTCGCGGTCGCCGCCTCCGTCGTGCTGCACGGCGTCACCGCCGGGCCGGTGATGAACGTCCTCGACCGCCGGGTGCAGCAGGTCCAGGACGGTGAGCGCGCCGAGGTCTAGCCGCGCGGGAACGGGTCGACGCCCCGCTGCTGTTGCGGCGGTCATGAGCCAGCACTGGCGGGAGATCGCGTTCACGCCGGCCGTCGCGGACGAGCAGGAGCGGCAGGGCAGCCGCGACCGCTACGCCGGGCGCACGTCGCCCGAGCCGGACCGCCTGGGCGCGGCGGAGCGCGCCTTCCTCGCCGAGCGCGACGGCTTCTCGCTCGCGAGCGTCGGCGAGACCGGCTGGCCGTACGTGCAGCACCGCGGCGGGCCGCCCGGCTTCCTGCGCGTGCTCGACGACGCGACGCTCGGCTGGGCCGACTTCCGCGGCAACCTGCAGCACGTCACCACCGGCAACCTCACCGGCGACGACCGCGTCGCGCTGCTCGTCGTCGACCACGCCCGGCGGCGGCGCCTCAAGGTCTTCGGCCGCGCGCGGGTGACGACCGCCCCCGCGGTGCTCGCGCGCCTCACCGACCCGGCGTACGACGCCGTCGTACAGCGGGCCGTGCTGGTCGCCGTCGAGGGCCTGGACTGGAACTGCCCGCAGCACATCGTGCCGCGCTACAGCGCCGCCGAGCTCGCGCCGCTGCACGCGCGGCTGCGCGCGCTCGAGGAGGAGAACGCCGCACTGCGGGCCGCCGCCCGGGCCTGAGGCCGCCGCGCGCCGGTCGCGCCCTGCCCGCCCGCCGCCGTGGTCACCGCGGGCCGGCCGTGCGCCGTGACCACTGCGGGGGACGACGCGCGCGGTCCGGCGGGAGCCGGGTACACCGCCCGGCATGGACGACGCGAAGTACACCGATCCCGCGCTGCGGCACCGGCTCAAGGACGAGATCCAGGCGGGCGACCGCGGGGGCAGGCCGGGGCAGTGGTCGGCGCGCAAGGCGCAACTGCTCGTCACCGAGTACGAGAAGGCGGGCGGCGGCTACGCCGAGGGCGGCAAGGACGACAGCCAGAAGCACCTGGAGCAGTGGGGCCACCAGGAGTGGCACGCCACCGGCCCCGGCGGCCGCTACCTGCCGGACGTCGCCTGGGAGCTGCTGAGCCCCGCCGAGCGCAAGGCGACCGACCGCAAGAAGGGCGGCGCCGCGCAGCAGTTCGTCGCCAACACCGAGGCCGCCAAGGAGGCCCGCAAGGCCGCCGAGCTGCTGTCGATGAGGGCCGCCGACGCCGTGAAGGCGGTGCGCTCGATGGGCACCGCCTCGCAGCTGGACCGCGCGCGGGCGGCCGAGGCCGACCACGGCAAGGGCCGCAAGACCGTGCTGGCCGCGATCGACGAGCGCGGGGCACGCCTGGCCTAGCGGCTGCGGAGCACGGCCTCGACGGCCGCCCAGCTGCCGACGACGTCGAGCACGCCGCACGCCCGCAGGTCCGCCTCGCGCTGCGCGCGCTCGGCCGGCTGCACGAACTGCAGCAGGCCCACGGTCGGGATGCCGGCCCGCACGGCGCTCGTCGCGCCGGGCACCGAGTCCTCGACGGCGAGGCAGTCGTCGGGCCCCACGCCGAGCGACGCGCAGGCGAACAGGTAGACCGCCGGGTCGGGCTTGCTGGTCGGCACGGGCAGCGAGTCCTCGGCGCTGAAGCGCACGTGCGCCGGCAGCAGGTCGTCGATGCCGGTGGCGCGGAAGCACGCGTCGAGGCGCCGCAGCGCGCTCGAGCTCACCGCGGCGAGCGCGTGCGTCTGCGCCATGCGCGCGAGCGGGCCGCGCACCTCGGGGTCGGGGCGCAGCACCTCGCCGAGGTAGCGGGTCACGGCGTCGGCCTCGGCCTGCACCCAGTGCTGCAGGACGTCGGCGGTCACCTCGACGCCGGCCTCGCGGGCGAGGTCGACGGCCGTCGTGCGGAAGTTCTTGCCGGTCGTCGCGAGCCGCAGCTCCTCGGCCTCGTAGCGCCGGTCGACGCCGACCGCGGCGAGGAAGGCGTTGGTGACGTCGGCGGACGCGACGAAGGCCGGCTCCTCGGAGGGGAACAGGTTGCCGTCGGCGTCGCACAGGACGGTGCCGGTCACGCGGCCACCGCTAGGTCGCCGTCGGCCGCGCGCTTCGCGGCCAGCGCCAGCCCGTCGGTCGACAGGGTGCGCAGCGCCGCCTCGAGGTCGGCCACGAGCGCCGGGTCGTCGCCGAGGCGGCCGAAGACGCTGCGGGCGCCGAGCAGCGGCCGCGGGTCGTCGCCGCCGGCGAGCGCGAGGGCCTGCAGCGCCTCGGCCTTCGGGTCCTCGACGGGCAGCGGGCGGCCGGCCAGGTCGGTGCCGCGCAGCGCGCGCATCCAGGCGGCGGTGGCGAGCACGAGCAGCCCGCTCGGGCGGCCCTGCTCCCGCGCCTCCCGCAGCGACGGCAGCAGGTACGACGGCATCTTCACCGAGCCGCGCCGGCACAGCCGCGCCAGCGTGTCGGCGACCGCCGGGTTGGCGAAGCGCGTCAGGGTCGTCTCGACGTAGTCCTCGAGGTCCAGGTCGTCGGGCGCGTGCAGCAGGGGCAGCACCTCGTGCAGCACCATCGTGCGCAGCGCCTCGGCGATCACCGGGTCGGCCATGGCCTCGTACGACGTGGTGTGGCCGGCCAGCGCGCCGAGGTAGCCGATCGCGCTGTGGCCGGCGTTGAGCACCCGCGTCTTGACGAGCTTGTACGGCTCGACGTCGTCGACGAGGCGCACGCCGACGCGCTCGAGCGGCGGCCGACCGCAGGCGAAGTCGTCCTGCACGACCCACTGCCGGAAGGGCTCGGCGATGACCGGCCAGCGGTCCGGCACGCCCCACTCGCGCTCGACGGCGTCGCGGTCGGCCGGCGAGGTCTCGGGCGTGATGCGGTCGACCATGCTGCTCGGGAAGCGCCCGTGCTCGGCGATCCAGTCCGCGAGGTCGGGGTCCGCCGCGCGGGCCTGCTCGAGGACGGCGTCGCGCGCGGCCTTCCCGCTGTCGGGGAGGTTGTCGCAGCTCAGCACGGTGAAAGGACCCAGATCTGCGGCGCGCCGGCGGGCCAGGCCCTGCACGAGGTAGCCCATCGCCGAGCGCGGCAGGTCGCGCAGCGCCTCCTCGGGCTCGGCGCGGTAGCCGTCGCCGGTGATGGTCAGCGTGACGAGGCGGGTCTGCGGCGCCGCGAGCAGCGCGAGCACGGCCTCGGGGTCGTCGGGGGCGTAGTGGTAGGCCAGCAGCGAGCCGACGACCCGGGCGGTCTCGCCCTCGGGCCCGCGCTCGACCACCGTGAACAGGCCGTCCTGCGCCTGCAGGACCTCGCCCATCTCGGTGCTGCGCAGGCCGACGCCGACGACGCCCCAGCCGGTCTCGCCGAGGGCGGCCAGGTCGTCGAGGTAGAGCGCCTGGTGGGCGCGGTGGAAGCCGCCGACGCCCAGGTGCACGACCGAGGGCACGAGCGCGCGGCGGTCGTACGCGGGCACGGAGACGCGCGCCGGGAGCCCGGCGAGCGTGGCGTCGCACAACGTGGTCAACAAGGGTCCTCTACGGCTGTCATCGGGGCGGCAGCGGCGGGACGGGCGCAGGCGCTGCCTGCGCTGACCTCTCAACGCAGGAGAGGGTGTGCCGCGCTCGCGACGACGCACACGCGCCGGAGCGCATGACGGGTGTCACCGTACGCGAGGTTTGTTCGCTCGCCGTTCACCGGGTAGCAATGGGCAGTCGACGGCTGGGCACCCTGCCGGGAGGGAGGGCCAGCCGTGCGGATCGCGTGGAACAGCTTCGGCGGCCGCTTCTCCGACAACCCGAGGGCGCTGTACGAGGCGCTGCCCGAGCACGACGCGGTCTGGCTGGCCGACCCGCGGCACGCCGCGGAGTTCCCCGCCGGCGTCGAGCTCGTCGCCCCGGCCGACGCCCGCGCCGCCCTGGAGTCGGCCGACCTGGTGGTGTCGAACACCCACCTCGAGCTCGCGTGGGACAAGCGCGGCCGCTACCTGCAGACCTGGCACGGCACGCCGCTCAAGCGCATCCACGCCGACGTGCTGTGGGCGCCCGAGGGCCGCCTGGCCGACCTCGACCGCGACGTCGCGCGCTGGGACGCGCTGCTGTCGCCGAACGCCTACAGCACCCCGCTGCTGCAGGGCGCCTTCCGCTTCACCGGCGAGCTGGCCGAGACCGGCTACCCCCGCAACGACGTGCTGCTCGCGCCCGACCGCGACGCCCGGCGCGCGCGGGTCCGCGCCGA
>CANKBT010000187.1 GCA_947479995.1 Frankiaceae bacterium
CGACGACGCGGCGCCACTCGGGCGCCCAGGAGGCCACCAGCTCGGGCAGCGCGAGGCCGGCGCCCGCGTCGCGGTGGTCCTCCCAGCCGGGGACGACGCCGCGCCAGCCGCTCACCTCGGCGAGCGCGAGGGCGGCCGCACGCGCGGGCCACGGCGGCAGCTCCTCGAGCAGCCCGCCGACGAGCAGGGTGGTGGTCAGCAGCGCCGACGGCACCACCGCGCGCGCCACGGGGTCGCCGCACGCCGCGGCGACCGCACGGGCAGCGTCCTGCGCCGAGGCCTCGTCGACGGCGTCGTCGCAGCGCTGCAGCGCGGCCAGCACGGCGGCCCCGCCGGGCGGGCCGGGCACGGTGCCGAACGACTCGACCGGGGCGAGCGCCGCGAGGCGGACGGGGCCGGTGCGCGGCGGCAGGGGCGCGGCCGGCGCCGGCGGGGGAGCGCTGCCCGCCGGCGGCCAGGTCGGCGGCGGGCGCCGGTCGGGGCGGTCGGGGCGGTCGTCGGCGACGCCCTCGTCCAGCCCGACGAGGCGCCGCAGGAAGCTCACCGCTACTGCTTCTGGTGGCGGACCTTGGTCGCCTGCACCAGGTAGGTGATGCGCTGCTCGCCCTCCTGGCGGAAGGGGTAGCTGTCGGCGCCCAGGTACTTCTTTGCCAGGCTGTCGATGTGCGCGTCGGCGCCCTCGAGCCGGCCAGCCGCGGTGCCGCGCACCTCGACGTACTCGTAGGGGTTGCTCTCGTCGTAGACGACGACGGTGATGGCCGGGTTGCTCTCGAGGTTGCTCGGCCAGCGCCGCCCGACCGCGCTGTTGACGGCGAGGTGACCGTCGACGACGTCGACCCACACCACGGCGCTGTGGATGCCGCCGTCCGGCTCGAGGGTCGACACCACCGCGTGGTTCTTCTGCCCCAGCAGGGCCTGCACCGCAGGGTCGTCGAGCGTCGCCATCTCGTCCTCCACGTCGTCGGGGCGCCATCGCACCACGCGACCGCCCGGCCCGGAGGCGCGGGTCGGCGGAGGCCGCGTCGTCCACCCGCCCGCCGTGCGCGCGCCGGCGCCCCGCGCCGCCGGGCTGCCCGCCCGCCGCCGCCCCGCCGCCGGCACCAGGTGGACGACGAGGCCTCCACGACGGGCCTTCCCCGGCGGCGCGGCGGGCGGCATGCTGCCGGCATGACGTCGCCCTCGCACCTGTGGCCCACGCTCTCCTGCCACGCGCCGCGCGCGGTCGTCGACTTCCTCGTCGACGCCCTCGGGTTCACGCTGCTCGTGTCGTACGACGACGAGGCCGGGGAGGTGGCGCACGCCGAGCTGGCCAGCCCGACGGGGCGCGGGGGCGTGATGCTCAGCGCGGTGCGCGAGGGCGACGACCGCGGGGTCGGGGCGCCGGGCACGGCGTCCTGCTACGTCGTCGTGCCGGACGTCGACGCGGTCGTCGCGCGCGCCCGGGCAGCCGGCGCGCAGGTCGTCCGCGAGCCGTTCGACACCGACTACGGCTCCCGCGACGCGACGGTGCGCGACCCCGAGGGCGGCACCTGGTTCCTCGGCACCTACGAGGGCCACCCGCTGCCGGGGTAGCGCCGCCGCACTAGCGTCGAGGCGGTGAACGGCGACACGGTCCTGACCCTGGTGGAGGCGCAGCTCCTCAGCGCCTTCGGCGAGGACAGCGGGCGGGCCAGCGTGTCCTTCCTCGGCACCGAGCAGGTCGACGTCCTGCGCTTCGGCCCGGACCCCGACGGGCTGGTCCGCTACGCCACGCTCGGCATGAGCCGGCACCCGATGGGCGACCCCGGCGCCGACCTCGTCGCCGCGCACGGGCCGCGCGCGGAGCTGCTGCTGACGGTGCGCGACCTGCAGGACACCGTGCTGCGCCGGCTGGCCGCGCTCGCGGCCAGCCCGTCGGTCGAGGGGCTGGTCATCGCGCCGGGCGCGGGCCTCGACGTCGGCGAGCCGCTCTGGGACGGCGCGGCCTTCACGGCCGTGCTCGTGGCCGAGCCGGGCGGCCAGGTGCCCGACCTGCTGGTCGAGGAGGGCGAGGAGCCGGTGCGCTTCCTGCCGGTGCTGCCGATGACGCCGTCCGAGGCCGCGTGGAAGCGGGTGCACGGGGCGCAGGCGCTCGAGGCGCTGTGGCTCAAGCACGGCACCGACCTGCGCGACCCGCACCGCGGGCAGGTGCCGCTCGAGATGCCCGACGCGCCCGCCCCGTGACGAGCCTCGCCGAGCGCTTCGCGCAGCAGGCCGAGCAGTGCCGCCGCCACGGCAGCCCGCTCACCGGCGCCGTGCTCGCCGGTGCGGCGTCCGAGCTGCGGCGCCGCGGGCCGGTGCGCGACCTGCTCGCGCCGCTCGCCGACGACCCGCCCGGCACCGTGCCGTCGCTGCGCTTCGCCGGGGCGCTGCACCGCCTCGTGCTCGAGCGCCGGGCGCCGGCGCTCGCGCTGCACTACCCGAGCGTCGGCGGCACCGCACCGCCCGAGGCCGCGTGGCCCGCCGCCCGCGAGGTCGTGGCGACGACGCCCGACCTCGCCGCGCTGGTGCAGCGCCCCGTGCAGACGAACGAGGTGGGGCGCAGCGCCGTGCTGCTCGGCGGCCTGCGCCACGTCGTGGCGCAGACGCGGCTGCCCGTGCGCCTGCTCGAGGTCGGGGCGAGCGCGGGCCTCAACCTGCGGGTGGACCGCTTCGCGTACGAGGTCGGCGACGAGGTGCTGGGCGACCCCGCCAGCCCGGTGCGGCTGCCGCAGCCGTGGACGGGCGCGCTCCCGCCGGCGGTCGACGTGGAGGTGGTCGAGCGGCGCGGGTGCGACGCCGCGGCGATCGACCCGACCACGGCCGAGGGGCGGCTCGCGCTGTCGTCGTACGTCTGGGCCGACGACACGGCGCGCTTCGCGCGGCTGCGCGGTGCGCTGCAGGTGGCCGCCGAGGTGCCCGCCGTCGTCGACGACGTGCCGGCCTCGGCCTGGCTCGCCGAGCACCTCGCCGACCCGGTGCCGGGCGTCGTCACCGTCGTCTGGCACAGCGTGGTCTGGCAGTACCTCTCGCCTCAGGAGCGCACCGCCTCGCGGGCCGCGCTGCTGGCCGCGGCCGAGCGCGCCACGCCGGCCGCACCGCTGGCGCTGCTGTCGATGGAGCCCGAGCGCACCGGCCCCGCGACGTACCGCTTCGCGGTGCACCTCACGACCTGGCCGGGCGGCGCGCGCCGCCGCGTCGCCGACGCGCAGGGGCACGGCCCCCCGGTCGCCTGGCACTGAGCGCCGCTGCGAGGATCGGGCTCCACCACCACGCAGGAGGACACGTGCAGTTCGGCCGGTACTACGAGGAGTTCGAGGTCGGGGCGGTCTACAAGCACTGGCCCGGGAAGACGGTCACCGAGTACGACGACCACCTGTTCTGCCTCATCACGATGAACCACCACCCGCTGCACCTCGACGCCAACTACGCGTCGACCACGCAGCAGGGCAAGAACGTCGTGGTCGGCAACTACGTCTACTCGCTGCTGCTCGGCATGTCGGTCGCCGACGTGTCCGGCCGGGCCATCGCCAACCTCGAGGTCGAGTCGCTCAAGCACGTCTTCCCGACGTTCCACGGCGACACGATCTACGGGCAGACCGAGGTGCTCGACAAGACCGAGAGCAAGAGCAAGGACGACCGCGGCGTCGTCCACGTCGAGACCAAGGGCTACAACCAGGACGGCGTGCTGGTCTGCGTCTTCCGCCGCAAGGTGATGGTCCCCAAGCGGGTCTACGCCGACAAGACCGGCGGCGAGTTCCCCGGGCGCCCCGAGCTGCAGTCCTGACGGCTGCTTGACCCGCGCGCAGCGGGGGCGTTCCCTGGCCGGGTGACCGCGCCGCGGACGTGCCCCCGCTGCTCCGGCCCGCTGCGCCCGCCCGGCCTCATGGCGAGCGCCTGGGAGTGCGCCGTGCACGGCCCGGTCGCGGCGCCGTACGCCCGGGTGCCGCACCCGACGGCCGAGGCGGTGCGGCAGCTCTCGCGCGCCGACGGGGTGCCGCTGTGGTCGCCGCTGCCGCTGCTCGCCGGCTGGACGCTCGGCGGGCTCGGCACCGCCGACGACCTGCGCACGGGGGTGGCCCGCGCGACCGCCGTGGCGCTCGCCGGACCGTCGCCGCTCGGCGGGCCGGCCGACCTCGTGCTCGTCGCCGAGGAGCCCGGCACCGGGCTCGGGGCGCACGTGGCCGGGCGGCCCGACCTCGACCCCGGCGACTGCGCGACGGGCGCCCCCGACGCCAAGGTCGTCGCGGCCGGCCACCTCACCGCGCTGTGGCGCTGCGACTCCGCCGGCGACCGCGTCGCCTTCGTCGGCGAGGCCCTCGGCGTGTGGCTGTGGGCGGTGCTGTGGCCGCCGGCGGCCGAGCTCGTGCTGCTCGAGCACGTCGAGCTGCACGACCTGCGGCACGACGCGCACGCGTCGCTCGAGATGACCGTGGGCGCCCCGAGCCCGCGCCTCCCGTAGCGCCCCCGCGGGGCCCGCGCCGGGCCTGCGGTGCGGCATGGCCACGCAGGCGATCGGTGACGAGCGGTTCGCGCGACAGGGCCGCTGGGAGCGGTGGAGCGGCCGGGGGTGGGCGCCCGCGTCGTACGCGGCGACGCCGGAGCGGCTGCGCGACCCGGCGGGCTACCGCGCGGGCGCGCCCCTGCCGGAGCCGGAGCGGGCGGCGCTGCTCCGCGACGCCGTGCGCGCGGAGGTGCTCGACGGCGCGACGGTGCTGGACGCCGGCGAGGTGCAGGCCGTGCTGGCCCGCCACCGCCCTGTCTCCCACACCGCCCACCTCGTCGCGACGGTCCTGACGCTCGGCGGCTGGGCCCTCGTGTGGCTCGTCTGCGCCGTCGCCCGGCGCGAGGAGCGCTACCGCCTGGACGTCGACGCCTGGGGCAACGTCTGGCCCACCCTGGGCGCCAGCGTCTGAGCCGGGCTCCCGGCAGGGACGAGGGGCTCCCGCGTCGAAGTGTCCTGGGCCACACTGCACGCGGGACGACACGACCGACGAGGGGCCTCTGCGACATGACGACCTACCTGGTGACCGGTGGCACCGGCTTCCTCGGGCGCCACCTGCTGGCGCGCCTGGCAGCGCGGCCGGACGCCGACGTCCGCGTGCTCGTGCGGCAGGGCTCGGTGCGCAAGCTCGAGCGCGCGGCCGACCGCATCGAGGGCGGCGAGCGCATCACGCCCCTCGTCGGCGACATCCGGGCCGACCGCCTCGGCCTGTCGGACGAGGCCCTCGAGGGCCTGCGCGGCACCGTCGACCACGTCGTGCACCTCGCCGCGCTGTACGACATGACGGCCTCCGACGCCGACAACGAGGACCTCAACGTCGGCGGCACCCGGCGCGTCGTCGACGTCGCCGCCGCGATCGGCGCCGGGGTGCTGCACCACGTGTCCTCGGTCGCCGTCGCCGGTGACCACAAGGGCACCTTCCACGAGGGCATGTTCGACGAGGGCCAGCACCTGCCGTCGCCGTACCACCGCACGAAGTTCGAGGCCGAGCGGCTCGTCCGCGCGCAGACCGACGTGCCGTGGCGGGTCTACCGGCCGGTCATCGTCGTGGGCGACAGCCGCACCGGCGAGATGGACAAGGTCGACGGGCCCTACTACTTCCTCGGGCTGCTCGCGAGCATCGGCGACCTGCCCGGCGCCGGGCGCCTGCCGCTCGTGCTCCCCGACCTCGGCGACACCAACGTCGTCCCGGTCGACTACGTCGCCGACGCCATGGACGTGCTCCTGCACGCCGACGGCCTCGACGGCCAGGCGTTCCACCTCGGCCACGGCCGCCCGCAGCCGCTGCTCGAGGTCTACAACGCGCTGGCCGCGGCCTGCGGCGCGCCGCAGGCGGCCGTGACGCTGCACCGGAGCCTGCTCGCGCCGGCGACGCAGGCCGTGTCGCTGGTCGGCCGGCTGCCCGGCGTCGCGGCGGTCGCGGAGGTGGCGCTCGCGCGCCTGGGCATCCCGGCCGAGGTGGTGCCGCACAGCACCTTCCGCCCGGTGTTCTCCACGCACCGCACGCGCTCGGTGCTCGGCCCGCTCGGCGTCGCCCCGCCGCCGGAGTTCGGCGACTACGCCCCGACGCTGGTGGCGTACTGGAAGCAGCACCTCGACCCGCTGCGCGCCCGCCGCCGCACCGAGGGCTCCAAGCTCGCCGGCCGCACCGTCGTCGTCACCGGCGCCTCGTCGGGCATCGGCCGCGAGACGGCGCTGCAGATCGCGAAGCGCGGCGGCGTGCCGCTGCTGCTCGCGCGCCGCACCGAGGAGCTCGAGAAGGTCAAGGCCGAG
>CANKBT010000188.1 GCA_947479995.1 Frankiaceae bacterium
AGATCGTGCACCTGGCGCCGTCGCGGCTGCTGCTCGTGCTCATCACCGACACCGGCCGCGTCGAGCAGCGGGTGCTCGAGCTGCCCGCGCCGCTCGCCGAGGACGACGTCTCGGTGCTGCGCGAGGCGTTCGGCTCGCGGCTGCCGGGCGCGCGGCTCGTCGACGTGCCGGCCGCGCTGTCCGATCTGCCCGACGCCGCGCCGCCGCTCATCCGCCCGGTTCTCACGAGCGTCATGTCGGTCGTGCTCGAGACGCTCGTCGAGCAGCCCGAGGAGCGCATCGCGCTCGCCGGCACGGCCAACCTCACGCGCAGCGCGCTCGACTTCCCGACGACCCTGCGCCCCGTCCTCGAGTCGCTCGAGGAGCAGGTGGTCCTGCTCAAGCTCATGGGCGAGGCCAACGACCCCACCACCGTGCACGTCAAGATCGGCGAGGAGAACAGCGTGGAGGGACTCCGGTCCACCTCCGTGGTCACGGTCGGCTACGGCCCGGAGGACGGCGCGTACGCCGGCCTCGGCGTGCTCGGCCCGACCCGCATGGACTACGCGGGCAACATCAGCAGCGTGCGGGCCGTGGCCCGCTACGTCGGCGAGCTGCTGGCCGGCAGCTGATGGCAGCCGACTACTACGGCGCGCTCGGCGTCGCCAAGGACGCGAGCGACGACGAGATCAAGAAGGCCTACCGCAAGCTGGCCCGCCAGCTGCACCCCGACGTCAACCCCGACCCGGAGGCGCAGGAGCGCTTCAAGGCCGTGACGGCGGCGTACGAGGTGCTCAGCGACCCGCAGAAGCGCCAGGTCGTCGACCTCGGCGGCGACCCGCTGCAGAGCGGTCCCGGCAGCGCCGGCAACCCGTTCGCGCAGGGCTTCGGCGGGCTCGGCGACATCATGGACGCCTTCTTCGGCCAGGGTGGCGGCCGCGGCCCGCGCAGCCGCGTGCGCCAGGGGTCCGACGCGCTCATCCGCATCGAGTGCGACCTCGCCGAGACGGTCTTCGGCACCAACCGCGAGCTGGCCGTCGACACCGCCGTCGTGTGCTCGACCTGCACCGGGGAGGGCACCGCGCCCGGCACCCACCCGCAGACCTGCGACACCTGCCAGGGCGCCGGCGAGGTGCAGCAGGTGCAGCGCAGCTTCCTCGGCCAGGTGATGACGACGCGCGTGTGCCCGCGCTGCAGCGGCCTCGGCTCGGTCATCGTCACCCCCTGCGGCGAGTGCGGCGGCGACGGCCGCGTGCGCGCCCGCCGCACCCTCACCGTCAAGGTGCCCGCGGGCATCGAGAGCGGCATGCGCATCCGGCTGTCGGGCGAGGGCGAGGTCGGCCCCGGCGGCGGCCCCGCCGGCGACCTGTTCGTCGAGGTGCTGGAGCGCGAGCACCCCGTCTTCACCCGCGAGGGCGACGACCTGCACGCGACCGTGTCGCTGCCGATGACGGCCGCGGCGCTCGGCACCACGCAGAAGCTCGAGACGCTCGACGGCGAGGAGCAGCTCGACATCGCGCCGGGCACGCAGCCCGACGAGGTCATCACGCTCCGGGCGCGCGGCGTGCCGCACCTGCGGGGCACCGGCCGGGGCGACCTGCTCGTGCACCTCGACGTGCAGGTGCCGACGAGGCTCGACGCCCGCCAGGAGGAGCTGCTGCGCGAGCTGGCGACCCTGCGCGGCGAGGAGCGCCCGGGGGCGCACGGCCGCCACGGCGGGCTGTTCGGCCGCCGCCGCAAGTAGGTGTCCGCCCCGGTCTTCCTCGCCGACGACGTCTCCGGCAGCCGCCTCGTCCTCGACGGCCCCGAGGGCCGCCACGCCGCCGGCGCGCGCCGGCTGGCCGCGGGGGAGGCGGTCGACGTCGTCGACGGCCGCGGCACCCGCGCCGACTGCCGCGTGGTGCAGACGACGCGCGACACGGTGGTGCTCGAGGTCGTCGGCCGCCGCGTCGAGCCGGTGCCCGCGCCCCGCCTCGTGCTCGTGCAGGCCCTGCCCAAGGGCGACCGCGGCGAGCTGGCCGTGGAGCTCGCGACCGAGGTCGGCGTCGACGAGGTCGTGCCGTGGGTGGCGGCGCGCTGCGTCATGCAGTGGAAGGGCGAGCGCGGCGACAAGCAGCTCGCGCGCTGGCGCTCGACGGCCCGCGAGGCCGGCAAGCAGTCGCGCCGCGCGTGGACGCCCGAGGTGGCCGCGCTGCACACGACCGACCGGCTCGTGGCGCGCCTGGCCGGCGCGACCGTGCTCGTGCTGCACGAGGCGGCGCAGGTGCCGCTGACGCAGGTGCCGCTGCCCGCCGACGGCGAGGTCGCGCTCGTCGTCGGGCCCGAGGGGGGCCTCACCGAGGACGAGCTCGCGCGCCTCGGCGGCACGGCGGTGCGGCTGGGCCCGACGGTGCTGCGCACCTCGACGGCGGGCGCCGCCGCCCTGGCCGTGGTGAGCGCGCGCACCGGTCGTTGGTGAGGCCCCCGCTGGGTACCCTGGGAGCACCCGTCGACCCGACCGAGAGCAGGCGAGAGCGGCACCACGCCGTGACGATGAGCGACAGCACCCCCCGCAGCCCCGGCACCCCGAGCGCGCCCGGCGCCCCCCTGCGCAGCGTCACGACCCGCATCGTCGTCCCGTCGTCGCACGCGATGGTGAGCCTGCTCGGCAGCGGCGACGAGCTGCTGCGCGCCGTCGAGGCGCTCGTGCCGAGCGACGTGCACGTGCGCGGCAACGAGATCACCCTCACCGGCACCCCGCAGGACAACGCGCTGGCGGCCGGGCTGTTCGAGCAGCTGCTGCTGCTGCTCGACCGCGGCGAGGTGCTGACCCGCGACGCCGTCGAGCGCAGCTTCGCGATGCTCACCCGCGACGACGGCGGCAGCGAGAAGCCCGCCGACGTGCTGACGCTGAACATCCTCAGCAACCGCGGCCGCACCATCCGCCCGAAGACGGTCAACCAGAAGCGCTACGTCGAGGCCATCGACCGGCACACCGTGGTGTTCGGCGTCGGCCCGGCCGGCACCGGCAAGACCTACCTGGCGATCGCCAAGGCCGTGCAGGCGCTGCAGGCCAAGCAGGTCAACCGCATCATCCTCACGCGCCCGGCGGTCGAGGCGGGCGAGCGCCTGGGCTTCCTGCCCGGCACGCTGCTCGACAAGATCGACCCCTACCTGCGGCCGCTCTACGACGCGCTGCACGACATGCTCGACCCCGACGCCGTGCCGCGGCTCATGCAGGCCGGCACCATCGAGGTCGCGCCGCTGGCGTACATGCGCGGGCGCACCCTCAACGACGCGTTCATCATCCTCGACGAGGCGCAGAACACCTCGCCGGAGCAGATGAAGATGTTCCTCACCCGCCTCGGCTTCGGCAGCAAGATCGTCGTCACCGGCGACATCACGCAGGTCGACCTGCCGGGCGGCACGACGAGCGGCCTGCGCGTCGTGCGCGACATCCTCGACGGCATCGAGGACGTCCACTTCGCGCCGCTCGACAGCAGCGACGTCGTGCGCCACAAGCTCGTCGGCCGCATCGTCGACGCCTACGACCAGTACGACGCCGAGCAGGAGTCGCTGCGCGGGCCCCGCCCCGCCGGCCGGCGCGACGACAGCCGGCGCCGCTCGTGAGCATCGAGGTGCTCAACGAGAGCGGCGTCGAGGTCGACGAGCTCGCGCTGGTGTCGGTGGCCCGCCACGTGCTCGGCCGCATGGGCGTCTCGCCGCTCGCCGAGCTGGCGGTCAGCCTCAAGGACACCGCCGAGATGGAGCGCCTGCACGTCCAGTACATGGACGAGCCCGGCCCCACGGACGTCATGGCCTTCCCGCAGGACGACCTCGACCTGCGGGGGTCGCGCGGCGTGCTGCACGGCGCGGGCGCCGAGGCGTCCGACGAGGTGCCGCCGACGCTGCTCGGCGACGTCGTGCTGTGCCCGCAGGTCGCCGAGCGCCAGGCCGCCGAGGCCGGCCACAGCACCGCCGACGAGCTGGCCCTGCTCACGACGCACGGCGTGCTGCACCTGCTCGGCTACGACCACGGCGAGCCCGACGAGCACGCCGAGATGTTCGGGCTGCAGGGCGAGCTGCTGGCGTCCTGGCGGTCGGAGCGCGCGGCCGGCGCGTGACGCCCGCCCGCGCCCGAGACCCCCGACCCGCTGACGTGGTGACCCGATGAGCGACGCCGTCCCCCTGCTCGTCGCCGCCGCCTTCGTGCTGGTGGCGGGCCTGCTCGCCTCGCTCGAGGTGGCGCTCTCGCGGGTCAGCCGCGTGCGCGTCGAGGAGCTCGTCGGCGAGGGGCGCGCCGGTGCGGCGCGGCTGCAGGCGGTGCTCGCCGACCCGCCCCGCACGCTCAACCTGCTGCTGCTCCTGCGCCTGGCGGCCGAGCTGGCCGCCGTCGGCATCGTCACGGCGTACTCCGTGGACCGCGTCGACGGCAGCGGGGCGGTCGCGCTCGCGGTGGTCGTCATGGTCGTCACCAGCTACGTCTTCGTCGGCGTCGCGCCGCGCACCCTTGGGCGCCAGCAGGCCGAGCGCATCGCCCTCGTCGGCGCGCCGGTCGCGCGGCTGCTCACCCGGCTGTTCGGCCCCGTGCCGTCGCTGCTCATCCTGCTCGGCAACGCGCTCACGCCCGGCAAGGGCTTCCGCGAGGGGCCGTTCGCCTCCGAGGCCGAGCTGCGCGACCTCGTCGACCTCGCGCAGGAGCGCGGCGTCGTCGAGGAGGGCGAGCGCGACATGATCGAGAACGTCTTCGAGCTCGGCGACACCCTCGCCCGCGAGGTCATGGTGCCGCGCACCGACATGGTGGTCATCGAGCACGACAAGAGCGTCCGGCAGGCGCTCAACCTCTCGCTGCGCAGCGGCTTCTCGCGCGTGCCCGTGGTGGGGGAGGGCGGCACCGACGACGTGCTCGGCGTCGCCTACCTCAAGGACCTCGTGCGCAAGGAGCGCAGCGAGGGCGGCGAGGCGCTGCGCGTCGAGGAGGTCATGCGCGCCCCGGCGTTCGTGCCCGACAGCAAGCCCGTCGACGACCTCCTGCGCGAGATGCAGACCTCGCTCGGCCACCTCGCCGTCGTCGTCGACGAGTACGGCGGCACCGCCGGCCTGGTGACGATGGAGGACGTGCTCGAGGAGATCGTCGGCGAGATCGTCGACGAGCACGACCGCGAGCGGCCGCCCGTCGAGGAGCTGCCCGACGGCGCGCACCGCGTCACCGCGCGGCTGCCCGTCGAGGACCTCGAGGAGCTGTACGGCGTCGAGCTGCCGAAGGAGGACGTCGAGACCGTCGGCGGCCTGCTCGCGAGCGCCCTCGGCAAGGTGCCGATCCCCGGCGCGACCGTCGCCGTCGAGGGGCTGGTGCTCGTCGCCGAGACGGCCGAGGGCCGCCGCAACCAGATCACCACCGTCCTCGTCCGGCGCGAGGACGACACCGCCCCCGACCCCGGAGACGCCCCGTGACCCCCGACGCCCTGGACCCCGAGGACGGCAAGCTCGTCGTGCTCGCCCGCGCCGCCCGGCTGCGCGCCCACGCCCCGCACACCGGCGTCGCCGAGGGCGCGGCCGTGCGCGACGTCGACGGCCGCACGTACTCCGCGGCGACGGTCGAGAACGGCGACCCGACGCTCACCACCTCGGCCCTGCGCGGCGCGCTGTCGGCCGCCGCGTCCAGCGGCGCGCGCGCGTTCGAGGCGGCCGCGCTCGTCACCGAGGGGCTGGTCTCGGAGGCCGACCTGGCGCTGCTGCGGGAGTTCGGCGCGGGCGTGCCGCTGCACGTGGCGGGCACCGACGGCGCGCTGCGCGAGGTCCGCCCGGCGTGACGCCGGGCAGACTGTGGGCGTGACCCACCGCTCCGGCTTCGTCTGCTTCGTCGGCCGCCCCAACGCCGGCAAGTCGACGCTGACCAACGCCCTCACCGGCGCGAAGGTCGCGATCACCAGCAGCCGGCCGCAGACGACCCGCCACGCGGTGCGCGGCATCGTCCACCGCGACGACGCGCAGCTCGTGCTCGTCGACACCCCCGGCCTGCACAAGCCGCGCACGCTGCTGGGCGAGCGCCTCAACGAGCTGGTGCGCGAGACGTACGCCGGGGTCGACGTCATCTGCTTCTGCGTCACGGCGAACGACAAGGTGGGGCCGGGCGACCGCTTCATCGCGCAGGAGCTGCGCGCGCTGAAGACGCCGGTCGTCGCCGTGCTCACCAAGACCGACCTCGCCGGCAAGGACCAGGTCGGCGAGCAGCTGCTCGCCCTGTCGGCGCTCGGCGACTGGGCCGAGGTCGTGCCCGTGAGCGCCGTCGCGGGCGACCAG
>CANKBT010000189.1 GCA_947479995.1 Frankiaceae bacterium
AGGTCCTCGCCGCCCTCGCCCCGCGGGCGTGAGCCCGCGCGCGACCGGCACCGCCCTCGCGCTGGCGTCGGCCGTCTCGTTCGGCCTCATGCCGGTGCTCACCAAGGTCGTCTACGAGGGCGGCGCCGACGCCTCGGGCGTGCTCACGGTGCGGTTCGCGCTGGCCGCCGTCGTGCTGCTCGGCCTGGCCCTGGCGCGCGGCGAGGCGCGGCCCGACCGGCGCACGACGCTCGGCCTGCTCGGCCTGGGCGCGCTCGGCTACGGCCTGCAGTCCCTGGCGTACTTCTCCGCCCTGGAGCGCATCGACGCCGGCCTCACCGCGATCCTGCTGTACGCCTACCCGCCGCTCGTCGTGCTGCTGGCCGCCGTCGTCTTCCGCCGCCCGCCCGGCGCCACCGCGCTGGTCTGCGTGGCGGTGGCGACCGCGGGCGTCGTGCTCGCGGTCGGCCCCGTCGGCGGCGGCCAGGTCAGCGGCGTGGCCCTCGGGCTGCTCGCGGCCGTCGTCTACTCCGCCTACATCGTCGTCTCGACGGGCGTCACCCGAGGCGTCGGGCCGTGCACGAGCGCGGGCGTCGTCTGCGCGGCGGCCGGCGCCTTCCACCTCGTGCTCGCCACCGCGACGTCGGCCGACTACCCGTCGACGGGGCGCTCGTTGGCGGCCCTGGTCGGCGTCGCGCTCGTCGGCACGGTCGTCGCGATCGTCACCTTCTTCGGCGCGCTCTCGCGGCTCGGCCCGTCCGACACCGCCGTGCTCAGCACCGTCGAGCCGGTCGTCTCGGTCGCGGTGGCCGCGGCCCTGCTCGACGAGCGGCTGACCCTGCTGCAGGTGGCGGGCGGCGCCCTCGTGCTCGCGGCCGTGCTCGTGCTGGCCCGGCGCGCGCCGGCGCCGGCGTGAGCACCCGCGCCGCCGGCGCGCTGCTCGCGCTGCTGTCGGCGGTCTGCTTCGGCCTGGTGCCGCTGCTCGGCCGGGTGGCGTACGACGGCGGCGCCGACGCGGCGACGGCGCTGCTCGTGCGCTTCGCCGTCGCCAGCGCCGTGCTGCTCGCGGTCGCCCGTGCCGTGGGCGAGCCGTGGCCGGCGCGCCGCGCGGTCGGCGCGCTGCTGCTGCTCGGCGGCGTCGGCTACGGGCTGCAGTCGCTGGCGTACTTCTCCGCCCTCGAGCGCCTGTCGCCCGGCCTCACCTCGCTGCTGCTCTACGCCTACCCGGCGGTCGTCGTGCTGCTCACCGCGCTCGTCCACCGGCGCGCGCCGTCACCGCTGGCCGCGGGCGCGGTGCTGGTCGCGACGCTCGGGGTGGCGCTCTCGGTCGGCCCGGTCGAGGGCGGCCTCGGGCTCGGCGTCGCGCTCGGCCTGGCGGCCGCCGCCGCGTACGCGCTGCTCTACGTCGTCTCGCCGCCGCTGCTGCGCCGCGCCGGGCCGCTGACCGGCGCGGGGCTGGTCTGCGCCGCCACCGCCGCCTTCGACGCGGCGGTGGTGGGCGTGCAGGGGCCGCAGTGGCCGTCCGGTGCCGGGGCGTGGTCGGCGCTCGTCGCGGTCGGGCTCGTCGGCGGCGCCGTCGCGGTCACCGCCTTCTTCGCCGCGCTCACGCGCCTCGCGCCGCCGGAGGTGGCGGTGCTGTCGACCGTCGAGCCGGTGGTCGCGCTCGCGGGTGCGGCGCTGCTGCTCGGGGAACCCCTGAGGGGCCTGCAGGTGCTCGGCGGCGCGCTCGTGCTCGTCGCCGTCGTGGTCCTCGCCCGCACCGGCGCCCGGCGCGACCTCGAGGTGGAGGTGGAGGCATGACCGACGAGCGGCCCTCGGCCCGCGACCTCGTGCGCAAGCGCCGCGGCGACTACCGCGCGCCCGAGACCGGCCGGCACCACCACATCGGGGCGGCGCCCGAGCGGCAGCCGCTGCTCGACGAGGACGGCGCGACCTACGTCGAGGCCGCGCCCGTGCAGCTGGCGCAGCGCACGGCCGTGCAGCTCGGCCAGCAGCGCGACCGGCTGCGCACCGCGATGGCGGCCGCCGCCGAGGCGCTCGACTTCGAGCGCGCCGCGGCGCTGCGCGACGACCTCGCGGCCGTCGAGGCCGAGCTCGCCCGCCGCGGCTGACTACCGCAGCGGCAGGCTCGCCAGCGGCGCCAGGCCGTCGAGGGCGCCGACCACGACCGACGCGTCGGTCACCGCGTACGCCCGCTCGCCGTCCAGCAGCACCCGCGAGGCGTACGCCGTCGCCGGCAGCGGCAGGCGGCCCGCCTCGGTCACCGTGCCGTCCGCCGCCACCCGCAGGCCGAGCGCGTACGACGCCTGGTAGGGCTCGACCGGCAGCGACCGCACGAACGGCAGCACCGCGAGGCCGCGCGCGCCGTCCCACGAGAAGGCGCGCGACTCCTGCAGCGCCTCGCTCCAGCCCTCGCCGAGCTGCACGCGCGACAGCTGCACCGGGGCGCTGAGGTCGGACAGGTCGAAGACCGACGCCTGCACCCCGGTCGTGCGCCCGGTCGCCGGGTCGGCCTCCATGCCCAGCCCCAGCAGGCGGTCGCCGCCGAGCGGGTGCAGGTAGGTCGAGAACCCGGGCACCTTGAGCTCGCCCAGCAGCCGCGGGGCCGCCGGGTCGGCGAGGTCGAGCACGTAGAGCGGGTCGGTCTGGCGGAACGTCACGACGGTCGCGAGGTCGCCGAGGAAGCGCACGGCCTGCACCTGCTCGGTGCGGCCGAGCCCCTCGACGCGGCCGGTCGGCACGAGGTCGCCGCCGCGCTCCTGCAGCACGGTGAGCGTGGAGCTGCTGTCCTGGGCGCCGCCCCACGGCGCGCCCTCGGTCGTCGCGACGCGCAGCGCGCCCTCGTGCCACGACAGCGCCCAGCGGCCGTGGACGTAGCCCGGCACGTCACCGGTCGCGACGTAGCGGGTCGTGCGCGGGTCGCTCGTGTCGAACGCGTGCAGCTGCGTCGTCGCCTCCCCCTCCGGCGCCGCGCCGGGGCCGGAGGTCGTGCCCCAGCGGCTCGTCGCGACCACCAGGCGGTCGGCCGCGGCGTACACGAGGTCGCCGTCGGCGCGCACGGACGTCGTGCCGGTCGGCGCGAGGCCCTCGCCCGGGCGCAGCGTGGTGACGAGCAGCAGCGACTCCCCGGCCGCAGCCGGGTCGCTGGCGACGTCGGCGCACGCCACGGCCGCGCCCTCCGCGACGACCTCGCCGCCGACGCGGTGCACCGCGCGGGGCAGGACGTCGTCGACGTCGAGCGCGAGCGCCGCCGCCCGCTGTGCGGCCAGCGCCTGCACCTCCTGCAGCGGCCCGTACGGCGCGGCGGACGGCGGTGCGTCCACGACCGGGGTCGAGCGGGTGACCAGCCGGACGCTGCCGTCGACCAGCCGGGCCGACACGTAGCCGCCGTCGACCGACCACTCCTCGAGCCAGCGCGGCGCGGCCGGGTCGGACAGGTCGGCCAGGTGCAGCACCGTGCGCCCGCCCGCTCCCGGGCCGGGCAGCCGGGACGAGGCGGCGCTCCCCCTGCCGGGGGCGACGGAGTCCTCGGCGGCACCGCCGCCGCCGTCCTGCGCGACGACGAGCACCCGGTCGCCGGCGACGAGCAGCTCGCCGCCGACCGCGCCGCCGGGCAGGTCGAGCCGCGCCAGCGGCTCCGGCTGCGCGCCCGTGCGCACCACGTCGAGCCCGCCGGCCGTCAGGGTGAGCAGCAGCCCGCCGGACAGCTTGGCGACGTCCGGCTCGTCGACGCCGGCCTCCTGCAGGTTGGTGCCGGTCGGCGCGCCGGGGGCCGCCGGCACGGACGCGGCGGCGTCCTCGGCGGCACCCGCCGAGGCGGCGACGCCCCGCTGGACCAGCCCCTCGTCGACCCCGCCGCGCGCCGTCGCCCGCGCGGCCAGGCGCGCGCGCAGGTCGTCGACGAGCGCGTCGCACCCGGCGTACGGCACGAGCTCGCCCGCGCGGGCCGGGGGTGCCGACAGCGGCGTCGACCCGGGCAGCAGCTGCACCACCCCGAGCCCGCCGAGCACCGCGACGACCACCCCTGCACCGACTGCCCTGCGCGCCATCTGCGCACCCCCTCCGTCGGGGCTGTGACGCAGCCGGGGTCAGACGCGTTCCGGTGCCGCCAGCGCCTCCGCGGACGCCGCCCGCCCGAGCCGCCGCAGCAGCACCGGCGTGAGCGCGAGGGCCGCGGCGTCGAACCACGCGTAGCCGCCGGCGATGCCGCTCGGCGGGTTGCCCATCGACACGACACCGAGGACAGGGTCCTCGGTGCCCCAGGTCCACGTGCCGAGGCCGGTGCCGACCAGCTCGAGGTAGGTGACGACGACGACCGCGCCCGCGTAGAGCAGCGGGCTGCGCCCCCAGCGCACGAAGGCGAGCAGGCACAGGAACCAGAACATGCCGAGGGCGTCCGGCCGGTCCGAGAGCGTCACGCCCCACACCGCCCAGGCGCCGACCGCCACGAGCGTCGTGCCGAGGAACGCGCGGGCGTGCGCGTGCGCCCACGCGCTGCGCCCGAGGCACAGGGCCGCGAGGTAGACCAGCCCGTGCCCGGGCGGCACGAACAGCGGCACCGACTCCAGGCGGTAGACGTACGTGCCCAGCCACTCGCTGAAGACGAGCTCGACGGCGGTCGCGAACACGACCACGACGCCGACCTGCACGCGCACGGCGACGCCCTCGCCGCGGAGCACGGCGACGAGCAGCAGCACGGTGACCAGGCCGAGGCCGTGCTGCTGCAGGTGCGTCGCGCCGGTGTCGAGGCCGAGCACCACCGCCACCCAGACCGCGACCAGGGCGGGGACGCCGAGGTCGCGGCGGGCGGTGGTCACGCCCTCAGGCTACGAGCCGGCAGCAGCCGGCGGCAGCACGTCGACCTGCGCCGGGACCCCGAGGCCGACCGGGCAGCTCACGCCGTTGAAGCCGTGGTTGCAGTAGCCGTTCGGGTTCTTCGCGAGGTACTGCTGGTGGTAGGTCTCGGCGGCGTAGAAGTCCGACGCCGGCAGCACCTCGGTGGTGATGGCGCCGCGGCCCGCGGCCGTGAGGGCCTGCTGGTAGCGGTTGCGCACCTCGCGGGCGAGCTCGAGCTGCGCGGGCGTGTGCGCGTAGACGGCGGAGCGGTAGGTCGTGCCGACGTCGTTGCCCTGGCGCATGCCCTGCGTCGGGTCGTGGTTCTCGAAGAACAGCGCGAGCAGGCGCTCCGCCGAGACCTCCGCGGGGTCGTAGACGACCCGCACGACCTCGGCGTGGCCGGTCAGGCCCGTCGTCGTCTCCTCGTACGTCGGGTTCGGCGTGAGGCCGCCCTCGTAGCCGACGAGCGTGGTGCGCACGCCCGGCACCTGCCAGAAGATGCGCTCAGCGCCCCAGAAGCAGCCCATGCCGAGGTCGAGGACCTCCAGGCCCTCGTCGTACGGGCCGGCGAGCGGGGTGCCGAGCACCTCGTGGCGCTCGGGCAGGCGCATCGGGGTGCTGCGCCCGGGCAGGGCCTGCTCCGGCGTCGGCAGGGACTGCGGCTTGCGGCTCCACACGGCTGGCCTCCTCACGGACGCGCCCGTCGGCGCGTCGTACCCGGGTCAACAGCCCCGGGTCCCCTGCCGTTCCCGGTCCCCGCGCCCCGCGCGCTCCTAGGCTGGGACGGTGACGATCGACCCGGCCGACCTCGAGGCCTTCCACCGGGTGGTCGCCGCGGCGCAGCGGCTCGACCCCGAGGCCCCGGAGGCGGTCGCCGTCCGGCGCGCCACCGCCGGGCTCTACAAGGCCGTCAAGGTGCGCCGCCGCAAGGACCACCACGCCGCCGTGCAGGCCGCCGACCGCGCGGTCATCGCGGCCACCGCCACCGGGGCGCCCGACCGCGTCGACGACGAGACGCAGGGCCTGCCGCTCGCCACCCGGGCGGCGGGCGACAGCGCCGGCGAGCTGCTCGTGGCGCGCGGCTGCTACGTCTGCAAGCAGAAGTACACGCGCGTCGACGCGTGGTACCACCAGCTCTGCCCGGACTGCGCGGCGCTCAACAGGGCCAAGCGCGACGCCCGCACCGACCTCACCGGCCGCCGCGCGCTGCTCACCGGCGGGCGGGCGAAGATCGGCATGTACATCGCGCTGCGGCTGCTGTGCGACGGCGCGCACACCACGATCACCACCCGCTTCCCCAAGGACGCGGCACGGCGCTTCGCGGCGATGGAGGACAGCGGCGACTGGCTGCACCGGCTGCGCATCGTGGGCATCGACCTGCGCGACCCGGCGCAGGTGCTGGCGCTGGCCGACTCGGTCGCCGCGCAGGGGCCCCTCGAC
>CANKBT010000190.1 GCA_947479995.1 Frankiaceae bacterium
ACTCGCCGCGGGCGACCAGCTCGGCGGGGCCGTCGAGCAGCACGTGGCCGTCCTCGCGCCAGGTGATCGTCAGCGTGCCGCCGAGGACGTCCAGGCGCACCGGCGTGCCGCGGGGCGCGCCCCCGGCCAGGCTGTCGGCGACGACCGCCGCGCAGGCGCCCGTGCCGCAGCTGCGGGTCTCGCCGACGCCGCGCTCGTGCACGCGCATCGACAGGTGCGCGGGGCCGACGCGCTCGACGTACTCGACGTTGAGGTCGAGGCGGTCGGGGTGCAGGTCGCCGAGGGCGGCGACCGAGCGCACGGGCAGCACGGCGTGCGGGTTGCCCATGTCGACGCTGGTGGCGACCTCGCCGTCGACGAGCACGGGCTCGCCGACGCGGGCCGGGCCCATGTCGACGACGACGCGGCCGGGCTCGGCGACGAGGTGCTTCACGCCGGCGCGGGTGGCGACGGGCAGGGGGCCGGGCTGCGCGAGCCCGAGGTGCAGCAGCAGGTGGGCGTAGAGCCGGACGCCGTTGCCGCACATCTCGGGGCGCGAGCCGTCGGCGTTGCGGTGGTCCATGAACCACGCGGCGCCCGGCTCGACCGGCTCGCCGGCGTGCTCGCTGCGCACGACGCGCAGCACGCCGTCGGCCCCCAGGCCGGCGCGGCGGTCGCACAGCCGGCCGACGAGCGCGTCGGTCAGGTCGAGCGTGCCGTCGGGGTCGACGAGGAGCACGAAGTCGTTCTCGGTGCCGTGCCCCTTCCAGAACTCCACGAGGAGCAGGCTAGACGCGCGCCCTCGGCGAGGGCACGAACGGCTTCGCGACGTCGAGCGGGGTGACGACCGAGTCGCGCCAGCCGGTGCCCTGCTGCATGAGCCAGCGCGCCCGGTCCGAGCGCTGCGCGGAGGAGAACAGCCAGCCGTGCGCCCGGTCGCAGCCGAGCTCGGTGAGGCGGGCCGCCTCGCCCCACGTCTCGACGCCCTCGGCGACGACGTACAGGCCGCGCTCGTGGGCGGCGCGCACGACGGTCGCGGCGACCGGCTCGTACGGCGTCTCGTCGACGCCCCGGACGTGGCGCTGCCCGAGCTTGACCGCCGAGACGGGCAGGGTGTCGATCGCGCCGAGGGTGGCGTACCAGGAGGTGAAGTCGTCGACGGCGAGGGCGACGCCCGCGGCGCGCAGGTCGGCGAGCACCGGGCCGGCGTCCAGGCCCAGCTCGCGCAGCGACGACTCGCTGACCTCGAGGCCGAGCAGGTCGCGCGGGAGGCCGTGCGCGGCGACCGTCGAGGCGACGAGGTCGACGAAGCCCGCGGCCCGCACCTGGCTGGCGCTGACGTTGAGCCACAGCTGGCGGGCGCCGCCGCGCAGGCCCTGCCAGGCGGCGACCTCGGCCGCGCCGGTGGTGAGCACCCACTCGCCGATCGCGACGGTGTCGCCGGTGCGCTCGGCGGCGTCGAGGAACGCGCCGGGGCCGACCTGGCCCTCGTCGCTGTGCCAGCGCAGCAGCCCCTCCATCGCCACGATGGCGCCGGTCGCCAGGTCCACCTCGGGCTGGTAGAGCAGCTCGAGGGTGCCGTCGGAGGCGCAGCGGTGCAGGGCTGCGAGGTCGGGGACGCTCAGCGGTGCGGTCATGCCCTGACCGTCGTCCTCCGGAGCCCTCCGGCGCATGACCAGCGCGGGTGGTCCCGCCTGGCCCGACCGGGTCAGAGCAGGGCTAGTGCGTGCTCCCGCTCGCGGCCGTCGCGCGGCAGCCAGGCGATCCGCGGGTCGCGGCGGAACCAGCTGCGCTGCCGGCGCACGAAGCGCCGCGTCGCGACGACGGTCGCCTCCTTGGCCTGCTGCTCGGTGAGCGCGCCGTCGAGCTGCGCGAGCGCCTGGGCGTAGCCCAGCGCCCGGCCGGCGGTGACGCCCTCGCGCAGGCCGTCGAGCCCGGCGACCTCCTCGAGCAGGCCCTGCTCCCACATGCGGTCGACGCGCTCCGCCACCCGCTCGGCCAGGTCGTCGCGGTCCAGCCCGACGTGCACGGCGTCGTACACCGGCGCGTACGACGTGAGCCGCCCCGGCATGGCGCCCGTGAGGGTGACGACCTCGAGCGCCCGGACCACCCGGCGCCCGTTGGTCGGCTCCATGCGCGCCGCGGCGGCGGGGTCGAGCGCCGCCAGCCGGGCGTGCAGGGCCGGGGCGCCGTCGCGCGCGAGGTCGTCCTCGAGCCGGGCGCGCAGGGCCGGGTCGGTGCCGGGGAAGGACAGGTCGTCGAGGGCCGCCCGGAGGTAGAGCCCCGACCCGCCGACGACCACGGGCGTCACCCCGCGGGCCAGCAGGTCGTCGAGCACGCCCCGGGCGAGCTCCTGGTAGGCCGCGGCCGAGGCGGTGCGCGTGACCGGCCAGACGTCGAGCAGGTGGTGCGGCACGCCCCGGCGCTCCTCGACCGTGAGCTTGGCCGTGCCGACGTCCATGCCGGCGTAGAGCTGCATCGAGTCGGCGTTGACGACCTCGCCGCCGAGCGCGAGGGCGAGGTCGACGGCCAGGTCGGACTTGCCGGTGGCGGTGGGGCCGACGACGGCGACGACGCGGGCCGGCCCGGTCACCGCGGCGTCACGGGTCGAGGGTCACGGGTCGGGGGTCACGGGTCGAGGGTCACGGGTCGGGCGTCACTGCTTGAGGCTCGCCAGCGTGGTCGCGGCCCAGAGCACGTCGCCCGACAGGCGCAGCCGGCCGGTGACGACGAGGCGCTTCGGGTCCTGCGCGCCGACGGCGATGCGCAGGAAGCGCACGAGCGTCGTGCGCAGCGTCGCGCGCGGGTCGGCGGGCGCGAGGTCGACCTGCGCGCCGCCCTCGGTGAGCCGCACGCCGCGCCGGTGCTGCTCGCCGCCGTGCTCGAGCTCGAAGGCGAGCACGCCCGGCAGCCGCCCGGGACGCACCCCGAAGCGGTCGGCCATGCCGTCGAAGACGACGTCGAGCACGGCGCCGACCCCGAGCTCGTCGACCGCCGCGGCGATCTCCGGCTCGGAGGACGTGCGGAGGAAGGCGACGACGTCGTCGGGGTTCACCGGACGAGGCTACGTCCGGCCGCGAGACTGGTGGCGCCCGTACCGAACCGGACGGCACCCGTCTCCGTCTCCTGTCCAGGCAACCGGGCCGGAGGGAGCGCGATGAGCACAGGACTGGTGGTGAGCGCGGTGGACGACGCAGGGATCGGCCGCGCGACGACGCGGGAGGAGGCGAGCCGCGCGCTCTGGACCGAGCACTACCCGACGCTCGCCGGCTGGTGCGCCTCCCTCGTCGGCGACGTGGACGTCGCGCACGACATCGCGGCCGAGAGCTTCGCCCGGCTGCTCGGCCGGTGGACGACGGTGCGCGACCCGCGCGCCTACCTGTACACGGTCGCCGCCAACCAGGCGCGCGACCACTGGCGCCGCGAGGCCCGTGACCGCCGGCTGACCGACCGCGTCGGCCGCCAGACCCGTGAGTCGGCGCCCGCCACCGACCCGTGGCTGCGCGACCTCGTCGAGCGGCTGCCCGAGCGGACCCGCATGCCGGTCCTCCTGCACTACTACGCCGACCTCCCGGTCAGCGCCGTCGCCGTCGCGCTCAAGAAGCCGGAGGGCACCGTGAAGCGGGCCCTCGTCGACGGTCGCGCCGCCCTCCTCGCCTCGATCCAGCAGACGGAGCACTGACATGACCGACCACGACCTCCCCCGCGGCCCGGTCGCGCCGCTCGCGGCGCCGGCCGGCGCCTTCGACGGCGCGTACGCCCGCGGCGCCCGCCGCCGCCAGCGCAAGGCCATGATCGCCGGCGGCACCGCCGCGGTCGTCGCCGCGGTCGCCCTCGGCGGCGGGCTCGCCCTCGCCGGCGGCCCCGAGCGCCGCGACTCCCTGCAGGTCGCGTCGCCGACCCCGGTCGCGACCTCGGAGTCGCCGGTGCCCGCGCTCAGCCCGAGCGCGGAGCCGTCAGCCACGCCGAGCGCCGCGGCCACCCCGGCGGCGACCGCTCCGGCGTCGCCGACCACGCCCGCCCGGGCCACGCCCCAGGCTCCGGCCGCGGACGACCGCACCTCGGTCCCCGGCTACGCGGTGACGGCCGCGGGCCAGCCGGTCGAGGGCATGTGGGTCAGCCGCCACGCCGGCGGCACCGCCTGGACGACGCTCGGGCGCACCGGCCCCGACGGCCGCTTCGACCGGGCCTGCGGCGAGCAGACGCTGCTCACCGGCTGGGCACCCGGCAGCCGGCAGGACGCCGCCACGCTCGACTGGGCCGCGGTGCTGCTGCCGGCGCCCGACTGCGCGGCGCCGGCCCCCGAGGAGGCCTCCGACCTGCTCGCGCAGGACGTCGTGCTGCAGCCCGGGGCGGTCCTCACGTCCCGCGTCTACTACTACGACTCGCCGTCCCGCGGCTACAAGCCGGACCCGGGCGACCGCACGTTCCTGCACCTGTACGTCGACGCCGTGCCGTACCTGCAGGTGCAGCCCGCCACGGTCGACGGCACCTACCGCTTCGTCGGCCTGCCGGCCGGCGGCGTCTCGATGCAGGACACCTTCACGGGCAACGTCGACCCCGACAACCGCCCGCGCGACCTGACGGTCACCGCCGGGTCGACCGGCGGTGAGGACTGGTTCTCCTGCAAGGCCTGCGACCAGGGCCGCGGCGTGGTCTACGGCGGCGTCGACTCCTAGCCCGCTCGGCACGACCCGGCCCTGTCCCGCTCCGGCGGGGCAGGGCCTCGTCGTGCGCAGCCCTACCCGCAGGCGGTCGCCGGCAGCGGCGCGGGCACGCCGACGCGCGGCATGCCGAGCAGCGTGCGCTCGGCGCCGGGCGGCGTCGTCGGCACCCTGCCGGCCTCGCTCATGTCGCCCGCGAGCGTGCGCCGGTGCGCCAGCAGCGGGCCGTCGGCGAGCACGTAGTGCGGCGCCGCGCCGGTGACCTCGACCTCGACGACGTCGCCGACCCGCACGCCCGGCGCGGCGGCGAGGTGCACGAGCCGGTTGTCGCGCAGCCGCCCGGACAGCCGCCCGGCCTTGCCGGCGAGCTCGTGCACGAGCACCTCCTGGCGGGTGCCGACGCGCGAGCGCATGCCCTCGTGGGTGATCTGCTCCTGCAGCGCGACGAGGCGGTCGTACCGCTCGCGCACGACCTCGGGCGGCACCTGCTCGCCGTACGTCGCGGCGGGGGTGCCGGGGCGCGGGCTGTACTGGAAGGTGAAGGCGCCGGAGAAGCGGCTGGCCGCGACGACGCGCAGGGTGTCCTCGAAGTCGGCGTCGGTCTCGCCGGGGAACCCGACGATGACGTCGGTCGTGATGGCCGCGTCGGGCACCTGCGCGCGCACGCGGTCGAGGATGCCGAGGAAGCGCTCCGACCGGTACGAGCGGCGCATCGCCTTGAGCACGCGGTCCGAGCCGGACTGCAGCGGCATGTGCAGCGACGGGCAGACCGCGGGCGTCTCGGCCATCGCGGCGATGACGTCGTCGGTGAAGTCGCGCGGGTGCGGGCTGGTGAAGCGCACGCGCTCCAGCCCGGTGCGGCCGACGGCGCGCAGCAGGTCGGCGAAGGCGCCGCGGTCGCCGAAGCTGCGGCCGTAGGAGTTGACGTTCTGGCCGAGCAGCGTCACCTCGAGCACGCCCTGCTCCACGAGCACCTCGACCTCGCGCAGCACGTCGCCCGGGCGGCGGTCCTGCTCGGCGCCGCGCAGCGACGGGACGATGCAGAAGGTGCAGGTGTTGTCGCAGCCGACGCTGATCGACACCCAGGCGCTCGCGGCGCTCGCGCGCCGGGCGGGCAGCGCCGAGGGGAAGACCTCGAGCGCCTCGAGCAGCTCGACCTGGCTCTCCTGCTCGACGCGGGCGCGCTCGAGCAGCACGGGCAGCGCGCCGACGTTGTGGGTGCCGAAGACGACGTCGACCCACGGGGCGCGGGCGGTGATGGTCGCGCGGTCCTTCTGCGCGAGGCAGCCGCCGACGGCGATCTGCATGCCGGGGCGGGCGTCCTTGACCGGCTTGAGGTGGCCGAGGTTGCCGTAGAGGCGGTTGTCGGCGTTCTCGCGCACGGCACAGGTGTTGAACACGACGAGGTCGGGGGTGGTGCCGTCCTCGGCGGGGGCCCAGCCGGCCTCGTCGAGCAGGCCGCTGATGCGCTCGCTGTCGTGCACGTTCATCTGGCAGCCGTAGGTGCGCACCTCGTACGTCTTCACGCCCTTGACAGTAGTCCGACGCACCGTGACAGTG
>CANKBT010000191.1 GCA_947479995.1 Frankiaceae bacterium
GGTGCCGCCCGCGGTGGCGACGGTGCGGGTGAGCAGCACGCCGGCGGCGAGCGTGTCGGTGACGGTCCACGGCTCGGGCAGGGTCTGCAGCAGCGCGTACTCCGCGGGCAGGTCGGCCGGGGTCACGCGCACGTGGGAGATCCAGGCGTACATGCCGGCGGCGTAGGCCTCGATCGCCTCGCGGCTGCTGGCCGGGAGGGCGGCGAGCATCGCGGCGTACTCGGCGTCGGAGTAGGTCAGCGTGCGGGTCTGCACGTCGAGGGGCACGCCGCTGGGGCCGGTGAGCTCGGCGAAGGTGCCGCGGCCCATGCGGCGCACGGCGTCGGCGAGGAAGAGCCGGTCCTGCCCGGCCGCCCAGCCCGCGCCCCACCAGACGTCGGCGCCGGTGTCGCCGTAGACGGCCGGCACGCCGTACTCCTCGTCGCGGTAGACCCGCACGCCGGGCCGCGGCTGCTCCGGCACGAGCCCCGACACGTCGAGGAAGGCGCCGGGCTTGCCGCCCTGCCCGCGCCAGTAGAGCTCGCGCTGGTCGTCGAGGTGCGGCCCGTAGTCGCCGGTGACCGCGCCCTGCGCCTGCCCGGCCAGCGAGACGAAGCCGCTGCCGCCCGGCGGCAGCAGCGTCTCCACCTGCAGCTCCTGCGCCGGCGGCGCGTCGGCGGCGGCGGCGGGCGCGGCGAGCGCGACGGTCAGCAGGGGGGCGACGAGCAGCGCGCGCAGCATCGGCGCAGCGTGTCAGAACAGGTCGGCCGGCGGGACCGGTGTCGGGCCGACGGTCGCGTCGGTGATGACGCGCGCGCCGCCGGTGAGGTCGTGCAGGGCGTCGCCGCTGACCACGCGCGCGGTGCCCGCGGCGCGCGCGGCCCGCCGCCGCAGGCCGTCCAGCGGCAGCGGCGCGTCGGAGCCGGCGAGCACGAGGTTGCCGAAGCGCCGGCCGCGCAGCACGCCGGGGTCGGCCAGCAGCACCACGTGCGCGAAGACGTCGTGCAGCGTCGCGACGGTCGCCCGCGTGAAGCCCAGCGCACCGCCGTCGCCGACGTTGAGCGCGTACGCCCCGCCGGGCCGCAGCAGCCGCGCCACCGCGCGCACGTGCTCGACCGTCGTCACGTGCGGCGGGATGCGGGCGGCGGAGAAGACGTCGCCGACGACCAGGTCGCACGAGGCCTCGGCCAGCCGCGCGACCTCGGCGCGGGCGTCGCCCACCCGCAGCTTGAAGCCGGCCGTGCCCAGCTCGGCGCGCACCACCTCGACCAGCCGGGCGTCGGCCTCGACGACCAGCTGCGTGGAGCCCGGGCGGGTGGCGGCGACGTAGCGGGGGAGCGTGCACGCCCCGCCGCCGAGGTGCAGCGCGGTGAGCGGGCCGGGCGGCGCGAGGTCGACGAGGTCGCCGAGCCACCGGACGTACGCGTAGTCGAGGTGCGTCGGGTCGTCGGTGTCGACGTAGCTCTGCGGCACGCCGTCGACCGACAGCTCGACGCCGGACGGCCGGTCGGCGTCGCGCAGCAGCTCGGCCGTGCCGCCGTCGACCTGCCAGCGCCCGGGGACCGGCTCGTGCCGCACGCGTGCCACGCCCGCGACACTAGGGCGACCACAATGGGCCGGTGACACCCGCGACCTCCCCGACCCGGCGCGAGCGGCTCCGCCTCGTGCTCGTCCTGGGCCTGCTCGTGGCGCTGGGGCCGCTGACGATCGACGCCTACCTGCCCGCGCTGCCCAGCATCCGCGACGACCTCGGCTCGACCGACGCCGCCGTGCAGCTCACGCTCACCGCGACGCTCGCGGGCGTCGCCGTCGGGCAGCTCGTGCACGGGCCGCTGTCCGACGCCCACGGCCGCCGGCGCCCGCTGCTCGCCGGCGTCGCGCTGCACGTGCTCGCCAGCGCGCTCTGCGTCGTCGCGCCGAGCGTCGAGGTGCTCACCGTGCTGCGCGTGCTGCAGGGCCTGGGCAGCGCCGCCGCCAGCGTCATCGCGTACGCCGTCGTGCGCGACCTGTTCGAGGGGCACGAGGTCGCGCGGGTGCTGTCGCGCCTCATCCTGGTGCTCGGGCTCGCGCCCGTGCTGGCGCCGACCCTCGGGGGCGAGGTGCTGCGCCACACGACCTGGCCGGGCGTCTTCGTCGTGCTCGCGCTCGCCGGGCTGGCGCTCCTCGTGCTGGCCGCCACGCAGCTGCCCGAGACGCTGCCGCCCGCGCGGCGCCGCGCGACCGGCGTGCGCAGCAGCCTGGCGGCCTACCGGGGGCTGCTGCGCGACCGCACCTACGTCGGGCTCATCGTCGTGTCGGGCTCGGCCTTCGCGGCCCTGTTCGCCTACGTGTCCGGCTCGTCGTTCGTCTACCAGGAGCAGTACGGCCTGTCGGAGCAGGCCTTCGCGCTGCTGTTCGGCGCCGGGTCGGTGGCGCTCATCGGCGCCACGCAGGTCAACCTGCGGCTGCTGCGCACCCGGTCGCCGGAGCAGGCGCTCGGGCTGGCGCTCGGGCTGGGCGTGGCCGCCGCCGCGGTGCTCGTCGCCGTCGGCCTGGTCGACCTCGGCCTGGCGGGCTTCGTGCTGCCGCTGTGGGTCGTGCTGCTCGCCGTCGGGCTGACGATGCCCAACGCGCCGGCGCTCGCGCTCGGCCGGCACGGCGAGGCGGCCGGCACCGCGGCCGCGCTGCACGGCTTCGCGATGTTCGGGCTGGCGGCGGCGGTCGCCCCGCTCGTCGGGGTGCTCGGCGGCGACGCCGTCGCGCTCTCGCTGGTGGTGCTCGGCACGCTGCTGGTGGCGGCCGTGGTGCTCCGCGCGGTGGTGCTGCCGGGCCTGCGCGAGGCGCCCGCGCCGGTCGACGCGCGCTAGGCGGCCGGCGCCGGCGCGGCGGCCGTCCAGGTGAACTCGTAGATCACGGTGACGTCCTCGCGGCGCTCGTCCTTGCGCACGCCGAGCCCGACGGTGAGGTAGTCGAGCGGCGGGGCGACGAGCTCGACGGCGTCGTCCGGGCGCGCCGGCGACTCGTAGACCGCCCGGCCGCGGGCGACGTCGGCCTCGGTGAGGCCGAGCACCGCGGCGGCCCCCTCCAGCGCCGCGTCGGCCTGCGCGCGCGGCACGGAGGTGTAGACGTACAGCGAGGTGGGCGGCGCCTCGCGCCCGCCGGCCACCGAGTCGACGCGGAAGGCCTCGAGGTCGAGCGTGCGGCCCTGCGGCAGGTCGACGCCGACCGGCAGCGGGTCGCCGGTGCCGCGGTCGAACGCGAGGGCCGGCGCGTCGGCGGGGTAGCCGAGGTCGTCGCGGGTCGGCGGGGCGGTGAGGTCGTAGCGGGCCGGGCGGTCCATGGCGTCGGGTGCCTCCGTCGGGTCGGTCTGCGTGCAGGCGGGCAGCGCGGTGGCGGTCAGGACGAGCGCGGCCACCGCGAGCGCGGCCCTCACCAGTCGACGTCCACGTCGACGTCCCACCGCGTCAGCTGCTCGGCCAGCTCGTCCAAGCGGTTCACGGTGCGGTACTCCTCGATGCGCCGGCGCACCACCTCGGGGTCGTCGCTGATGAGCCCCTCGGCCTGCAGCTGCTCGACGCCGCGCTCGCGCAGCAGGCGCTCGTACGCCGGGAGGGTGTCGTCGGCGAGCAGCTCCATGCGCGGCCCGAAGTGCGACACGTTGTAGCTGGGCAGCGGTGTCGTGACCTCGGCGTCGACCTCCGGGCCGAGTCCGAAGGGGCCGCGGTGCAGGGGCACCTCGACGACGAGCGGGCGGTGCTGCGCCGGCGACACCGCCCCCGGCACGCTCGGCGCGCCGACGAGCCCCGCGACGTACGTGAAGGCCGGGCCGCTCGGGAAGTGGTTCCGCATCGCGTCGTAGTCGTCGCCGATGACGGCGCCCTGCTCGCGGTAGGCCATCGAGTAGTTGGCCGCCGTCATGAGCTGCTGCCGCTCCGGGCTGCCCTCCGGCAGGGTCGACGCCCGCGCCATGTCGTGGAACGCCTGCACGGTGCGGGCGTCGAGCAGGCCCGCGGCCCGCATCTCGTCGACCGCGGCGAGCCCCCCGTCGGCGTAGGCCTGGTGGGCCGAGCCGATGTCGGTGAAGATCTGCTTCTGCATGGACAGGAACATCGTCTCGTAGTGCCGCAGCTCGCTCTCGCTCAGCTCGCCGAGCGGGCCGACCGGGGAGCCCGGGATGCGCGAGGCGAGGTCGGCGACCTGGCCGAACTGGTCGAGGTCGTAGAAGGCGGCGGCGAACCCGGCGCCGACCATGTTGGCCAGGCCGGCCCACTCCAGCTCGGGGTTCTCGAGGAACAGCCGGCCGTAGTGCGCGTAGACCTCCTCGATCGTCTCGGCGTTGGCGAAGGCCCCCTTGTCGATGTCCCACGCGGCGGCGTCGATGCCGGCCTCCTCGCAGGCGACGAGGAACCAGTGCTGCTGCAGCAGGGCGCGGTACTCCGTCGGGTCCATGCCGGCGTCGCGCGCCAGCTGGAGCTGCGCGGTGACCTCCGCGAGGTCGAAGCCCGGCGTGCCCTTGGCGAGACGCAGCTGCAGCAGCTCGTCGGCGATGCCGGAGAAGCCGCTCGCGTCGCCGAACTCCGCGAGCAGGCGCGGGCCGTCGTGGTTGTGGCGCCGGATGCGCGCGGCGGCCACGCGCACGGACTCCGCCAGGCCGTCGAGCTGGCTGCCGGCCATGCCGAGGCCGGTGAAGCCGTACGCCTCGGCGATCGGCTCGACGAGGCGCCCGCCGCCGAGCCCCCACGCGTCCGTGGCGCGCAGCGGCGTGCCGGTCGCGGACGACTCGCCGAGGCGGGCGAGCGTCACGCCGAGCGACAGGTCGTCGAGCGCGGGCGCGACCGCGTCGAGCGCCGAGAGCTCGACCGAGAAGCGCCCGCCGGGGCTGGTGACAGGGGGCAGCAGCGACGACGCGGGGGCGGCGTGCAGCACGGGCGGGGCGGGGTCGGGCACGACGCCCAGCCAGGAGAGGTCGGGCACCGGGGGCACGTCCTGCAGCTCGGCGCGCAGGCCGCCGGTCGGCTCGCCCGCCCGGGCGGCCTCGCGCAGGTCCTCCTGCAGCCCGGCGACGCGCTCGTCGCGCGCGGTGCGCATCGCCTCGAGCAGCTCGGTGGCCTCGCCCGCCACGTGGTCCGACGCGTCGGCGCAGCCCGCCATGAGCCCGCGCGCGTCCTCGACGCGGCGCAGCACCGCGCTCACCTGGGCGCGCATCTCGTCACCGGCCCCGCACTCCCAGCGCGCGGCCTCGACCGAGGCCGCGGCGGCAGGCACGCGGTCGAGCAGCTGGCGGTGCGCGGCGCGCAGGTTCGTCGCCAGGTCGGTCAGCTCCGACGGGTCCACCCACATGCCCCGCACGGTACGAGCGCGACCGCCCGCGCGCAGGGGCGTTCACCCGGTCTCAGCGGTCCGGCTCGTCCTCGCCGCGCCGCTTCAGCAGGCCGACGCCCGGGAGGGCCGTGAGGACGCGGTGCAGGTCGTCGACGAGCTCGAGGAGCTGGTGCAGGTCGGGCGCGACGTCCTCGAAGGTGCGCAGGAGGGGCAGGACGTCGCTGTCGACGGCGTCGAGCAGCGTGGGGAGCCGGTCGAGCAGCGTGATCGCCGCGCGGATCTCCTCCTCGCTGAAGGACTCGACGAGCCGCTGCAGGAGCGGCAGGCCCTTGTCGAGCACCGGCGTGGCCCGCACGAGCATGCGGTCGGCGTTGTCGAGCAGCCCGCCCGCGCCCGCGAGCACGTCGAACCCCTTGTCGACCGCCGTCCCGGCGCGGCCGAGGACGACGTCGGCGCGCTCCACCGCACCGCCTGCCTGCCCCAGCACGCCGTCGGTCCGCGCGACTGCCGCGTCGGCCTGGTCCAGGACACCGCTCGTGCGCGCGACGGCGGCGTCCGCGCCGTCGAGCACCCCGCTGGTCCGGGCGACGGCGGCGTCGGCGCCGTCGAGCACCCCGCTGGTCCGGGCGACGGCGGCGTCGGCGCCGTCGAGCACCCCGGTGGTGCGCGCGACGGCGGCGTCCGCGCCGTCCAGCACCCCGGTGGTGCGGGTGACCGCGGCGTCGGCGCCGTCCAGCACCCCGGTGGTGCGGGCGACCGCCGCGTCGGCGCCGTCCAGCACCCCGGTGGTGCGGGTGACGGCGGCGTCGGCGCTGTCGAGCACCCCGGTGGTGCGGGTGACGGCGGCGTCGGCGCTGTCGAGCACCCCGGTGGTGCGGGTGAC
>CANKBT010000192.1 GCA_947479995.1 Frankiaceae bacterium
GCCTGGAGCTGCAGGCCGACTGCTACGCCGGCGTCTGGACCGCGAGCGCCCGCGACTCGGGCTTCGTGAGCTTCACCGACGCCGACGTGCGCGACGGCCTGTCGGCCGCGGCGGCCGTCGGCGACGATCGCATCCAGGAGGCCGCGACCGGCCGGGTCGACCCGGAGTCGTGGACGCACGGCTCGGCCGAGCAGCGCCAGCGCTGGTTCACCACCGGCCTGCAGACCGGCGACCCGGGCGCGTGCGACACCTTCTCCGGCACGGTCTGAGTGCTCCTGCCCCCGGGCCGTCCGGTGCCCGCACCGCTGGTGACGGACCGCTTCCGGCTCGAGCCGCTCGGCCCGGAGCACGAGGCGGAGGACCACGCGGCGTGGACCGGGTCGATCGCCCGCATCCGGGCGACACCGGGCTTCGCCGGCCGCGCCTGGCCCGGTGCACCCCTCACCCGGGAGGAGAACCGGCGCGCGCTCGCCCGGCACGCCGACGAGGCCCGTGCCCGCACCGGCTTCGCCTACGCGGTGCGCACCGTGCCGGACGGCGCCTACGCCGGCTGCGTCTACCTCGCCCCGCCCCGCACCCCGGCGCACGACGTCGACGTCCGCTCGTGGGTGACCGCCACGCACGCCGACCTGGACGCGCCGCTGCACGACGCGGTGCAGGCGTGGCTCGCGCGCGCCTGGCCGTTCACGCGCCCGGACCACGCGCCCCGCTGAGGAGCCGGCCGGCGGTGCCCCGGCGCTCAGCGGAAGTCGACGACCCGCCGCTCCCCCACCGGGCGGAAGCCCAGCCGCCGGTAGACGCCGTTCGAGGTCGGGTTGGCCACGTCGGTGAACAGCACGACGCCGGTCGCCCCGCGGGCGAGGGCGTCGGCGGTGACCGCGGCCGTCACGGCGCCGCCGTAGCCGCGGCGCCGGTGCTCCGGCGGCGTCCAGACCGGGCCGACGCGCGCGACGCCCGCCTCGACGCGGTTGCGCCCGGCGAGCGCGACGGGGGTGCCGTCGACCTCCCAGAGCCACAGCCGGTCGTCGGCCATCCGGTTGCGCACGAGGTGCTCCTGCGAGCCGGGCGCGGCGACCCCGGCCTCGCGGGCGAAGTCCTCCCACCACCGCGTGCACAGCGCGAGGTCCGCCGGGCCGGCCGGGCGGCCGGCGCCCGCGACGTCCGGCACCGCGAGGTCGCCGAGCACGTAGAGCAGCTGCGCCATCGTCACCTCGGCGCGCGCGCCGGTGCGCGCCGTCCACGCCGCGACGAAGGCGTCGAGCGCGGCGCCCTCGCCGTTGCAGCCGGGCACGACCGCACCCGCTGCGCGCAGCGCGTCGACGAGCGCCGGCGCGGCCGTGGCGGGCACCGCGTCGAGCACGAGCGGGTACGGCGGCGACGCGCTGGCGGCGCCGACCACCTCGCCGTCGCGCTCGAGCCAGCACAGCACCAGCGGGTCGTCGGAGAAGCGCAGCCCGGCGCGCAGCTGGCCCAGGACGCTGAGCGCCACGGTGCAGCCGACCGGGTCGGTCCGCAGCAGCGGGAGCACGCGCGCGGCGTACTCCTCGACGTCGGTCGTCAGGCGCCAGCCCACGGGGCGGGCGTCAGACGTTGAAGCCGAGCGCCCGCAGCTGGTCGCGGCCGTCGTCGGTGATCTTGTCCGGGCCCCACGGCGGCATCCACACCCAGTTGATGCGGACGTCGTCGGTGAACGGCCCGAGGGCCGCGCGGGTCTGGTCCTCGATGACGTCGGTCAGCGGGCAGGCCGCCGAGGTGAGCGTCATGTCGAGCGTGACCGCGCCGTCCTCGTGCACCTGCTGGCCGTAGAGCAGGCCGAGGTCGACGACGTTGATGCCGAGCTCGGGGTCGACGACGTCCTTCATCGCCTCGACGACCTCGTCGTCGGTCGCCAGTGCCGTGCCGCCCCCGGTGGGGGTCTCCGTCGCCTCGCTCATGCCGTCTCCTCCGTCGTGCTCGGTCCGACCGCCTGCGCGGTCGCGTCCTTCCAGGCCATCCAGCCCAGCAGCGCGCACTTGACGCGCGCCGGGTAGCGCGACACGCCCGCGAAGGCGATGCCGTCCTCGAGCACGTCCTCGTCGGGCTCCAGCGTGCCCCGGCTCTGCATGAGCGCGAGGAACGCCTCGGCCCTGCCCAGCGCCTGCGGCACCGGCTGCCCGATCACGAGGTCGGTCATGACCGACGTGCTGGCCTGGCTGATCGAGCAGCCCTGCCCGTCGTACGACACGTCCTGCACCACGCCGTCGCGCACCTGCACGCGCAGGGTGACCTCGTCGCCGCACGTCGGGTTCACGTGGTGCACCTCGACGTCGTACGGGTCGCGCAGCCCCTTGTGGTGCGGGTTCTTGTAGTGGTCCAGGATGATCTCCTGGTAGAGCGAGTCGGTGCCGGTCATGCTGACCAGAACGCCTTGACCCGCTCCAGGCCTTCCACGAGCGCGTCGATCTCCGCCTCGGTGTTGTAGAGGTAGGTCGAGGCGCGCGCGGTCGCCGGCACGCCGTAGCGGCGGCAGACCGGGGCGGCGCAGTGGTGGCCGACGCGCACGGCGATGCCGAGCTCGTCGAGGCTCTGGCCGACGTCGTGCGGGTGCACGCCCTCGACGACGAACGAGACCGCCGAGCCGCGCGCCTCGGTGGTGTCCGGGCCGATGACCCGCACGCCCTGCACCGTGCGCAGGCCCTCGAGCAGGCGGGCGGTGAGCACGCCCTCGTGGGCGGCGACGCGGTCCATGCCGACGGCCGTGAGGTAGTCGCAGGCCGCCGCCAGCCCGACGGCCTGGGTGATGACCGGAGTGCCCGCCTCGAAGCGCTCGGGCGCCTTGGCGTACGTCGAGGAGGCCATCTGCACGACCTCGATCATCGAGCCGCCGCCCATGAACGGCGGCATCGCGTCGAGCAGGCCGGGGCGCGCCCACAGCAGGCCCACGCCCGACGGGCCGAGCATCTTGTGGCCGGTGGCGACGTAGAAGTCGACGCCGAGCGCGTGCACGTCGACCGGCATGTGCGGGGCGCTCTGCGAGCCGTCGAGCAGCACGAGCGCGCCGACCTCGCGGGCCCGGGCGACGAGCACGTCGACGGGGTTGACGGTGCCGAGCAGGTTGCCCTGGTGCACGAAGGCGAGCACCTTGGTGCGCTCGTTGACGAGCGCGTCGAGCTCGGACAGGTCGAGCCGGCCCTCGTCGGTGAGGGGGAACCAGCGCAGCGTCGCGCCGGTGCGCTCGCACAGCATCTGCCACGGCACGAGGTTGGAGTGGTGCTCCATCTCGGTCACGCAGACCTCGTCGCCGGGGCCGAGCGCGAAGCGCTCCCCGGCGCGGGCGTTGCCGAACGAGCCGGCGACCGTGTTGACGGCCTCGGTGGCGTTCTTGGTGAAGACCAGCTCGTCGTGGCGGCCGCCGAGGAAGGCCGCGACCGTCGTGCGCGCGGCCTCGTAGGCGTCGGTGGCCTCCTGCGACAGCGTGTGCACGCCGCGGTGCACGTTGCTGTAGTGGTGGGCGTCGAAGTCGCGGACGGCGTCGAGCACCTGCACCGGCTTGTGCGAGCTGCTCGCGTTGTCGAGGTAGACGAGCGGGTGCCCGTTGACCTCGCGCGACAGCACCGGGAAGTCGGCGCGCAGCGCCTGCACGTCCAGGGCCGGCAGCGCGAGCGTCACGACCCCGCTCCCCCCGCGCCCGGGAGGACGCCCGCGAGCGGCAGGGCGCTGAGGTCGCGCCCCTGGCCGCTGCCGGTGACGCCGTACTTGGCGTAGCCCTCGGCCTCGAGCGCGTCGGCGAGCTCGACGCCGCCGGTCTCGACGATGCGACCGCCGACGAACACGTGCACGACGTCCGGCCTGATGTGGTCGAGCAGCCGCTTGTAGTGCGTGATGAGCAGGACGCCGGTCTGCCCGGTGGCCCGCACGCGGTTGACGCCCTCGGACACGACCGACAGCGCGTCGATGTCGAGGCCCGAGTCGGTCTCGTCGAGCACGGCGATCTTGGGCTGGAGCAGCTCGAGCTGCAGGATCTCGTGGCGCTTCTTCTCGCCGCCGGAGAAGCCCTCGTTGACGTTGCGCTCGGCGAAGGCCGGGTCCATCTTCAGCCGGGCCATCGCCTCCTTCTGCTCCTTGACCCACAGCCGGAGCTTGGGGGCCTCGCCGCGGACGGCCGTCGCGCTGGAGCGCAGGAAGTTCGAGACGCTGACGCCCGGCACCTCGACGGGGTACTGCATCGCGAGGAACAGCCCCGCGCGCGCCCGCTCGTCGACGCTCATCGCCAGGACGTCCTCGCCGTCGAGGGTGATGGAGCCGCCGGTGACGGTGTACTTCGGGTGGCCCGCGATGGCGTACGCCAGCGTGCTCTTGCCCGAGCCGTTGGGGCCCATGACCGCGTGGGTCTGGCCCGCCTCGACGGTGAGGTCGACCCCCTTGAGGATCGCCTTGTCCTCGACGGCGACGTGGAGGTCGCTCAGGACCAGGGTGCTCATGCGGTGGCTCCAGACACGTCGACGAGGACGTCGTCGCCCTCGATGCGTACGGGGTAGGTGGGCACCGGCCGGTTGGCCGGCAGCCCGGAGGGGGCGCCGGTGCGCAGGTCGAACCGGCTGCCGTGCAGCCAGCACTCGACCGCGCCGTCCTCGACGTCGCCCTCGGACAGGCTCACGTCGGCGTGCGAGCAGCGGTCGCCGACGGCGAAGACCTCGCCGCCCGAGCGGGCGAGGCACACGGGCACGCCGTCGACCTCGACCTGCACGGCGGTGTCGTCGGCGAGGTCGGCGAGGGACGCGACCCGGACGCCGGTCACGCCGGCACCGTCCGGTCCAGGCGCTGCTCGACGGCGGCCATGAGGCGCTCCTCCAGCTCGGGGACGCCGACGCCCTCGATGACGTCGGCGAAGAAGCCGCGCACGACCATGCGGCGCGCGGTGTCGGCGGGGATGCCGCGCGACTGCAGGTAGAACAGCTGCTCGTCGTCGAAGCGGCCGGTGGCGCTGGCGTGGCCGGCGCCGGCGATCTCGCCGGTCTCGATCTCGAGGTTGGGCACCGAGTCGGCCCGGGCGTCCGGGGTCAGCAGCAGGTTGCGGTTGAGCTCGTAGGTGTCGGTGCCGACCGCCTCGGCGCGGATGAGCACGTCGCCGACCCAGACGGTGTGCGCCTCGTCGCCCTGCAGCGCGGCCTTGTACGTGACGCGGCTGCGGCAGTGCGGGACGGCGTGGTCGACGAGCAGCCGGTGCTCGAGGTGCTGGCCGTCGTCGGCGAGCATCACGCCCTGCAGCTCGGCGTCGCCGCCGGGCGCGGCGTACGACACGGTCTCGGTGAGGCGCACGACCGAGCCGCCGAGCGACACCTGCGTCGAGCGGAGCCGGGCGTCGCGGCCGACGCGGGTCGCGACGTGCTCGGCGTGCACGGCGTCGTCGGACCACGACTGCACCTGCACGAGGTCGAGCGAGGCGCCGTCGCCCAGCAGCACCGAGGTCAGCGCGGCGTAGCGCGCGCTGCCGGTGTGCTCCACGACGACCGTGGCGCGGGCCTGCTCGGCGACGTCGAGCACGAGGTGGCCCCAGACGACCTCCTCGGCGCCGGTGCCGGCCAGGCGCAGCACGACCGGGGCGTCGAGCTCGGTGCCCTTGGGCACGCGCAGCACGAGCGCACCGCCGGAGCGCTGCAGCGCCAGCGCCGCGAGGCGGTCGGCCGGCTCCGGCACGGTCTCCAGCAGCGGGTCGCCGGCGTCGACGGCGACCAGCTCGGCGCCCGCGGGCACGTCGCCGGTGACGTCGAGCCGGGCGTCGCCGGGCGCGCCGTCGAGCAGCACGCGCAGGCGGTCGAGCGGCGTGAAGCGCCACTCCTCCTCGCGGCCGGTCGGCACGCCGAAGGCGTCGGGGTCGCGGCTGGTGAGGCGCTCGGGGCGCACGTCGGCCGGCTGGCGCGGCGTCGAGGGCGTCACGCCCACGGCGACCGAGCCGTCCATGACGCCGCCCTGCTCGGCGAGCGCCGCGCGCTCGGCGCCGAGGGCGTCCGACATGGCCGAGGCGATCGTCGGCGCGGCCTCCGCCTGCGTGGCCTCCGTCTGCTCAGCCAACGGAGCCCTCCATCTGCAGCTCGATGAGCCGGTTGAGCTCGAGCGCGTACTCCATGGGCAGCTCGCGGGCGATCGGCTCGACGAAGC
>CANKBT010000193.1 GCA_947479995.1 Frankiaceae bacterium
GCGGCAGCGGGCGCGGCGCCGGCGCGGTGCCGGGGCCGCCGGCGCCCCAGCCCGCGGGGAGCGCGGCGAGGTGGTCGAAGACCTCGACCGGCTCCTCGCCGGGCAGCCAGGCCGGCGCCGACCAGCAGGCGAGCGCGCGCAGCCCGGTGCGCGCCTCGTGCGCGCTCGCCGGGCGCGCGTCGGGGTCGTCGGCGCCGAGGCGGTCGAGCCAGGCGACGACCTCCGCGGGCACGTCCGGCGGCAGCGGGGGCTGCTGCGCGAGCGGCAGCGGCACGCCGGTCGCCGCCGTGCGCGGCTTGACGCCGGTGAGCAGGTGGCGGGCCGCGGTGGCGACCGACCAGAGGTCCTGGCGGGGGTCGGGCCCGGCGCCCGCGAGCACCTCCGGCGCGACGTAGCCCGGGGTGCCGACGACCTGGCCGGTCGCCGTCAGCCGCGGGTCGTCGAGGGCGACCGCGATGCCGAAGTCGGCCAGCCGCAGGAACGGCAGCCCCGTGCCGGTCGGCTCCAGCAGCAGGTTGGCCGGCTTGACGTCGCGGTGCACCAGGCCCGCGTCGTGCACCGCGCCGAGCGCGTCGAGCAGCTGGTCGGCGAGCACCAGCGTCGTGGCCAGCGGCACCCGCCCCCAGTCGGCGAGCAGCGTGGCGAGCGAGCCCCCGGCGACCAGCTCCATCGTGAGCAGCACGTCGTCGTCCTCGGCGGCCCAGCCCTGCGGCGCGACGACGTGCGGGTGCTGCACGCGCACGGCCTGCTCGCGCACGAAGCGCAGCAGCGCGGCGGCGTCGCGCTGGCGGAGCAGCTTGGCGGCCAGGTAGCGGCCGGTCTTGTGGTCCCAGGCCCGCCACACCGAGCCGCCGCCGCCGTCGCCGAGGTGGTCGACGAGCTCGTAGCGGCCCGCGAACCGCTCCCCCATGCCGGGCAGCCTAGGGCCGCCCGGCACCGGCCGCGGGTCAGGTCGCGGCGACCGCCGGCTCGCCCGCGGGGCCGTCGTACGACTCGGCGATCTTGAGCGCCTCCTCGACGAGCGTCTCGACGATCTGGCTCTCCGAGACGGTCTTGATGACCTTGCCCTTGACGAAGATCTGGCCCTTGCCGTTGCCGGACGCGACCCCGAGGTCGGCCTCGCGGGCCTCGCCCGGGCCGTTGACGACGCAGCCCATCACCGCGACGCGCAGCGGCACCTCGATGCCCTCGAGCCCGGCGGTGACCTGCTCGGCCAGCGTGTAGACGTCGACCTGCGCGCGCCCGCACGACGGGCACGAGACGATCTCCAGGCCGCGCTGCTTGAGGTTGAGCGACTCGAGGATCGCCAGGCCGACCTTGACCTCCTCGACCGGCGGGGCCGACAGCGAGACGCGGATGGTGTCGCCGATGCCCTCGGCCAGCAGGGCGCCGAAGGCCACCGCCGACTTGATGGTGCCCTGGAAGGCCGGGCCGGCCTCGGTGACGCCGAGGTGCAGCGGGTAGTCGCACGCCTCGGACAGCTGGCGGTAGGCCTGCACCATGACGACCGGGTCGTTGTGCTTGACCGAGATCTTCAAGTCCGAGAAGCCGTGCTCCTCGAACAGCGACGCCTCCCACAGCGCCGACTCCACGAGCGCCTCGGGCGTCGCCTTGCCGTGCTTGGCGAGCAGCCGCTTGTCGAGGCTGCCGGCGTTGACGCCGATGCGGATCGGGGTGCCGGCGTTCTTGGCCGCCCGGGCGACATCGCCGACCCGGCCGTCGAAGTCCTTGATGTTGCCGGGGTTGACGCGCACCGCGGCGCAGCCCGCCTCGATGGCGGCGAAGACGTACTCCGGCTGGAAGTGGATGTCGGCGATCACCGGGATCTGGCTCTTGGCGGCGATGGCCGGCAGCGCCTCGGCGTCCTTGCCGGTCGGGCAGGCGACGCGCACGATCTGGCAGCCGCTCGCGGTGAGCTCGGCGATCTGCTGCAGCGTGGCGTTGACGTCGTGCGTCTTGGTGGTGGTCATCGACTGCACGCTCACGGGCGCGCCGCCGCCGACCAGCACGCCGCCGACGTCGATCTGGCGGGTCGTGCGGCGGGGGGCCAGCACCGGCGGGGGCGCGGCCGGCATGCCGAGGCTGATGGCGGTCAGGGCGGGCTCCTAGGAGAGGGTCACGGGGTTGACGATGTCCGCCCCGAGGATGAACAGCGTGAGCACGGCGAACGTGGCCGCGACGCCGTACGTGAGCGGCAGGAGCTTCTGGTAGTCGACGCGCTGCACGTCGCCGCGGTAGCCGCGCAGGCGGCGCAGCCGGTGGCGCGCCCCCTCGTAGACGGCGACGGCGACGTGGCCGCCGTCGAGCGGCAGCAGGGGCAGCAGGTTGAACAGGCCGACGAACAGGTTGAGGCTCGCGACGATGAGCACCATGTTGAGCGCCTTGAAGGTGCCGGTCTCCTCGCTCTCGAGGATCTCGCCGCTGATGCGACCCGCGCCGACCACGCCGATGAAGCCCTCGGGGTCGCGGTCGTCGCTGTAGAGGGTGGTGATGCTGCCGAGCTTCTCGGTGAAGGTGCGCTGGATGCCCTCGGCGAACTGCCGGCCGATCTCGGCGCTCTCGGACAGCCCGTCGCCGAGCGAGTCGGGCCGCTCGGTGCCGAAGCGGGTCTGCACGCCGATGCCGATGGTGCCGACGCGCTCGACGGTGCCGTCCTCGTCGACGACCCGCGAGACGGCGGCCGGCGTGACCGGCACCTCCCGGCGCTCGCCCCCGCGCTCGACGCTGAGCACGACGCGCTCGCCGGCGCGCGGCTGCAGCGCGTCGCGCAGGTCGGCGTTGCTGCGCACCGGCGCGCCGTCGACGGCGGTGATGACGTCGCCCGGCTGCAGCCCGGCGCGCAGCGCGGGCGCCTCGGCGGTGCCGGGGCCGGTGCACGGGTCGGCGTCGGGCGGGGTGTCGGCGGTGCTGTCGGCGACGCACTGGGCGACCGCGCCGACCGCGGGCTCGCGCTCGCTGGCGACGCCGAGCACGAAGACCGAGCCGACGACGAGCAGCGCGGCGATGACGAAGTGCACGAACGACCCGGCCGCGAGCACGACCACCTTGCGGCCGGTCGTGGAGCGGTAGAAGGCGCGGTGCTCGTCCTCGGGGTCGACGTCCTCGAGCGGCGTCATCCCGACGATCTTGACGAAGCCGCCGGCGGGCACCGCCTTGACGCCGTACTCGGTCTCGCCGCGGCGCCGGCTGAACAGCGTCGGCCCGAAGCCGACGAAGAACTGCGTGGCCTTCATGCCGTAGGCGCGCGCCGTGAGGAAGTGGCCGGCCTCGTGCAGCACGACCGACACGAGCAGGCCGAGCGTGAAGACCAGGAAGCCGACGACGTAGATGACGTTGTCGGTGACCACCGCCAGCACGACGAGGGCCAGCACGACGAGCAGGCCGACGCCGGCCTTGCGGCGGCCCTCCGGCGTCGGCGCGTCGCTGCCGCTCGTCCGCGCGACCTGCGAGACCAGGCCCGTCACGACCGCGCCACCCGCTCCCCCACCAGCTCCCGGGCGCGACGTCGCGCCTCCTCCTCCGTCTCCAACACCTCGGCCAGGGTCGGGCGTTCCCTGAAGGGGTGGGCGCCCACGACCTCGGCCACCGTGTCGACGATGCCGGGGAAGGCGAGCCGGCCGTCGAGGAACGCCGCGACGCACTCCTCGTTCGCGGCGTTGAGCGCGGCGGGCGCGGTGCCGCCCCGCACGCCGGCGGCCTTGCACAGCCCGACCGACGGGAACGCCGCCTCGTCGAGGGGCTCGAAGTCCCAGCGCGTCGCGGCCGTCCAGTCCAGGCCGTACGCCGGGCGCGGCAGGCGGTCGGGCCACCCGAGCGCGAGGCCGATGGGCAGGCGCATGTCGGGCGGGCTGGCCTGCGCGAGCGTCGAGCCGTCGGTGAACTCCACCATCGAGTGCACGAGCGACTGCGGGTGCACCACGACGTCCAGGGCGTCGTACGGCACGTCGAACAGCAGGTGCGCCTCGATGACCTCGAGGCCCTTGTTGACGAGCGTCGCGGAGTTGACCGTGATGACGGGCCCCATGTCCCACGTCGGGTGGGCGAGGGCCTCCGCCGGGGTGACGCCGTCGAGGTCGGTGCGCCCGCGGAACGGCCCGCCGCTCGCGGTGAGCACCAGGCGGCGCACCTCCTCGCGGCGGCCGCCGCGCAGGCACTGCGCGAGCGCGCTGTGCTCGCTGTCGACCGGCACGAGCTGGTCGCGGTACGGCGTGACGAGCGGCCCGCCGGCGACCAGGCTCTCCTTGTTCGCCAGCGCCAGGGTGCGGCCGGCCTGCAGGGCCGACAGCGTGGGCGCGAGGCCGACCGACCCGGTCATGCCGTTGAGCACGACGTCGCAGGGCCAGGCGGCCAGCTCGGCGAGGGCGTCGGGCCCGGCGAGCACCTTCGGCACGCGGTGCTGCCCCGCGCTGAAGCCGCGGCGCTGCGCCTCCGCGTAGAGCGCGAGCTGCAGGTCCGAGGCCGCCGTCGCCTTGGCGACCGCGACCACCTCGACGCCCAGCGCCACGGCCTGCTGCGCCAGCAGCTCGACCCGGTCGCCGCCCGCGCCGAGGCCGACCACCCGCAGCCGGTCGGGCGCGCTGCGCACGACGTCGACCGCCTGGGTCCCGATCGACCCGGTCGAGCCGAGGAGCACCACGTCGCGCATGCCACCAGTCTCCCAGGTGCAGCGCTCGACCGCCCAGGGCAGGCTGACCGGGTGTCGTTCCTGCGCGAGTACCGCATCAAGCGCGGCCCCGTCGTCGGCCTGCTCGTCGTCGTCGCCCTCGTCGGCTCGTACCTCATCGGCCGCGCCTCGCTGCGCCCCTCGCTCGAGCTGCTCGCCCCCGTGACGGTGCCCGAGGCGTACGAGGGCACGACGTACGCCTTCGACGGGTTGGTCTGCCTCACCGCCGGCGACGTCGGCGTCGAGGTGACCGGCGTGCGGGACGGCGGCGGCCCGGTCGAGACGCAGCTGCGCCAGGCGCCCGAGGGCGCGCCGGTGACCGTCGCCTTCCCGCTCGAGGGCGAGCCGGGCGCGTCGCTGGAGGGGCTGCGCATCCCGGCCGGCGAGCAGGCGTGCGTGCGGGTGCTCACCACGCCGACCCGGCAGGGCGAGGAGCGCGCGACCGAGGTCGAGGTGTCGTTCCGCTACGGACCCGGCGGCCTGCTCCGCTCGTCGGTCAGCGCCCGCCCGCCGGTGCTGCTCCAGACCACCGGCACGGGCACCGACCCGCGCAGCGAGGTCGAGTAGCCGCGGGGGCCCGCTCCGCCGGTCGGGGCGCCGCCCCGCTCGTCTGATCGGGTGGTCCTGCGACCCGATGACTACAGCACGTGACGGTCGTGTCCGATGTGACCGGCATGCAGCTCTCGACGGTCACGGTGCGTGGCACGCTCGCGGCGGCCCTCGCGGCGACGGCCTTCGTCCTCGCCGGGCCGAGCGCCGGCGCCGTGCCGACCGCCGCCGAGGCGCCCGCCGCGCCCGCCGCCGCGGAGCTCGCCCTGGTCGACGCCGCCGTGCCGCCCGCCGTGGAGCGGGCCGTGGCCGCCGCCCTGCCGCGCAGCAAGGGCAGCGCCCCCCGTCCGGCCGCCGTGCCCGCCGCCGCGCCCGCCGCCGTCTCCGCCCCGAGCAGCTGCACCGGCGAGGGCTGGCAGCAGCGCCGCGGCGAGGCCGCCCTCGCCTCGCTCGCGCCCGCGCAGCAGCCCGGCTACTCCCTGTCGTTCCACGCGGCGAAGGACGGCTTCCTCGGGCTCACCAAGCCGTCGCAGTCGGCCGTCGAGGTCTACGTCCGCTCCTGCGCCAGCGAGAGCGACGCGCTGCTGCGCCACGTGCTGGCCCACGAGCTCGGCCACGCCTGGGACAAGACCCGCCTCACCGACGCGCAGCGCACCGCCTGGATGCGGGTGCGCGGCATCCCCGCCGGCACCCCCTGGCAGGGCTGCCACCGCTGCACCGACTTCGCCACCCCGGCCGGCGACTTCGCCGAGGTCTACGCGCAGTGGCGCCGCGGCGCGACCGACAACCGCTCCGAGCTGGCCGGCGCGCCCTCGCCCGCCGAGCTCGACGCGCTGGCGCGGGAGTTCTTCGGCGCCCTGTAGGCGCCGCTAGACCTCGAC
>CANKBT010000194.1 GCA_947479995.1 Frankiaceae bacterium
CGGCGGCCGCCGCCGTGACCGCGGCGCCGAGCGCGACGCCGGTGGGCGCACCGCGGCGCGCGGCGCGCACCGGCCCGCGCACGCCGGCCGCGCTGGTCGTGCCGGCGCTGCTCGCGCTGGCGCTCGTCGTCGTGCCGCTGGGCGCGCTGCTGGCCCGCACGCCGTGGTCGGACCTGCCCGAGCTGCTCGGCCGCGAGCCGGTGCGCGACGCGCTGCTGCTCTCGCTGCGCACCTCGCTGCTCGCGCTCGCGCTCTCGGTGCTGCTCGGGGTGCCGCTGGCGTGGCTGCTCGCGCGGTCGCGGCTGCCGGGCAGGCGCCTGGTCCGCGGGCTCGTCACCGTGCCGCTCGTGCTGCCGCCGGTCGTCGGCGGCGTGGCGCTGCTGCTGGCGTTCGGGCGCCGCGGGGTGCTCGGGCCGCTGCTCGTCGAGACCGGCAGCGTGCCCGCCTTCACCACGACCGGCGTCGTGCTGGCGCAGGTCTTCGTCGCGCTGCCGTTCCTCGTGCTCACGGTCGAGGGCGCCCTCGCCGGGCTCGACCCGCGCCACGAGGAGACCGCCGCGACGCTCGGCGCCGGGCCGGTGCGCGTCTTCCTCACCGTCACCCTGCCGATGGTCGGGCCGTCGGTCGCCGCCGGCGCGGCGCTCGCGTGGGCGCGCGCGCTCGGCGAGTTCGGCGCCACCATCACCTTCGCCGGCAGCCTGCAGGGCACGACGCAGACGCTGCCGCTCGCGGTCTACGAGCTGCTCGCCGACGACCCGCCCGCGGCGTACGCGCTGTCGGCCGTGCTGCTCGCCGTGAGCATCACGGTGGTCGTCGCCCTGCGCGCCCGGCTGCCCCGGTGAGGGCCGCGCTCACGGCGCGCGCCGGCGCCTTCGCCGTCACCGCGGAGCTCGCCGCCGCGCCGGGCGAGGTCGTCGCCCTCGTCGGCCCGAACGGCGCCGGCAAGACGACGCTGCTCCGGGCGCTGGCCGGGCTCGCCCCCGCGACCGGCGTGCTCGAGGTCGAGGGGCGCGACCTCGCGCGCCTGCCGCCCGAGGCGCGCGGCGTCGGCTGGGTGCCGCAGGCCGGGCTGCTGTTCCCGCACCTCACCGCCCTCGACAACGCGGCGTACGGGCTGCGCGCCCGCGGCGTGCGCCGCCGCACCGCGCGCGCGCAGGCGCAGGCGTGGCTCGACCGGCTGGGCATCGGCGCGCTGGCGGGCGCCCGGCCCGGCGCGCTGTCCGGCGGGCAGGCGCAGCGCGTGGCGCTGGCGCGGGCGCTCGCCGGCGACCCCCCGCTCGTGCTGCTCGACGAGCCGCTGGGCGCGCTCGACGCGGCCACGCGCGACGACGTGCGCCGGCTGCTGCGCGGCGTGCTGCACGGCGGGCGCGCCACCTCGGTGGTCGTCACGCACGACCCCGTCGACGCGGTCGTGCTCGCCGACCGCATCGTGGTGCTCGAGGCCGGCGCGGTCGTGCAGGACGCCCCGGCCGCCGAGGTCGCGGCCGCGCCGCGCTCGCCGTGGGTCGCGCGCCTGCTCGGCCAGAACGCCTGGCGCGGCACCACCACCGCCGACGGGCTCGCCGTCACCGGCGGCGGCGCGGTCGCCGCGGCCGAGCCGCTCCCGCCCGGCCGGCCGGCGCTCGCGCTCGCGGACCCGTCCGCCGTCGCGCTGCACCGCACGGCCCCGACCGGCAGCCCGCGCACCGTGCTCGTCGGCGACGTCGTCGAGGCCAGCGCGCTGGGCGGCCGGGTGCGGGTGCAGGTCGCGAGCACCCCGCCCGTCACGGCCGAGGTGACGCCCGCGTCCGCCGCCGCCCTGGCGCTCGCCGACGGCGGGCCGGTGTGGGCGACGGTCAAGGCCACCGAGGTCCGCCTCGTCCCGCTCTGAGACGCGGCGCCGCCCGGCCGGGCGGGCGCCGATAGGGTCAGGCCCCATGAGCCAGCCGCACGAGTCCGACCTGCCCGAGAGCCTGGCCGTGCCGCGCGAGGCGCCCGACCGCAACCTCGCCCTCGAGCTCATCCGGGTCACCGAGGCCGCCGCCATGGCCGCGGGCCGCTGGGTCGGCAGGGGCGACAAGCTCGGCGGCGACGGCGCGGCGGTCGACGCGATGCGCCAGCTCATCGGCACCGTGAGCATGAACGGCGTCGTCGTCATCGGGGAGGGCGAGAAGGACGAGGCCCCGATGCTGTTCAACGGCGAGGAGGTCGGCAACGGCGACGGCCCCGACTGCGACGTCGCGGTCGACCCCATCGACGGCACGACGCTCATGGCCAAGGGCATGCCGAACGCCATCGCCGTCATGGCGGTCGCCGAGCGCGGCACGATGTACGACCCGAGCGCCGTGTTCTACATGGAGAAGCTCGTCACCGGGCCCGAGGCCGCCGACGTCGTCGACATCTCCGCGCCGGTGGCGCACAACGTGCGCGCGGTCGCCAAGGCCAAGGGAGGCGACGTCGAGGACGTCACCGTCTGCATCCTCGACCGACCGCGGCACGAGGACATGGTCCGCGAGGTCCGCGAGGCCGGCGCCCGCATCAAGTTCATCTCCGACGGCGACGTCGCCGGCGCGGTCATGGCGTGCAGCGAGGACTCCGGCGTCGACCTGCTGCTCGGCATCGGCGGCACGCCCGAGGGGATCATCACGGCCTGCGCGGTGAAGTGCCTCGGCGGCGTCATCCAGGGCAAGCTCTGGCCGCAGAAGAAGAGCGAGTTCGCCAACGCCGCCGCCGCCGGGCTCGACCTCGAGGCCGTGCTGTCGACCGACGACCTCGTGCGCAGCGACAACGTCTTCTTCGTCGCGACGGGCATCACCGACGGCGAGCTGCTGCGCGGCGTGCGCTACCGCGGCGGCGGCGCCTCCACCGAGTCGCTCGTCATGCGCAGCAAGTCCGGCACCATCCGGCGCGTGAGCAGCCGCCACAGCCTCGACAAGCTGGCGGCGTACTCCGCGGTCGACTTCGAGCACCACGAGAAGCTGTAGCACGCGTGCGCGTCGCCACCTGGAACGTCAACTCCGTCGGGGCCCGCCTGCCCCGCCTGCTGCCCTGGCTGGAGGAGACGGCGCCCGACGTCGTGGCGCTGCAGGAGACCAAGTGCGCCGACGCGGCCTTTCCGCACGCGCAGGTCGAGGCGCTCGGCTACGAGGTGGCGCACAACGGCGACGGCCGCTGGAACGGCTCCGCGCTGCTGTCGCGCGTCGGCCTCGACGACGTCGCGCTCGCCTTCCCCGGCCAGCCCGCGTGGGCGCCGCCCGCCGAGGAGGGCGTGCTGCTGCCGCCCGAGCCGGTCGTGGAGGCCCGGGCCGTCGGCGCCACCTGCGGCGGCGTGCGCTTCTGGTCGCTCTACGTGCCGAACGGCCGGGCGCTCGACAGCCCGCACTACCCGTACAAGCTGGCCTGGCTGGCCGGGCTGCGCGAGGCGCTGGCCCCCGAGGTCGCGGCCGGGCCGGTCGTCGTCATGGGCGACTTCAACATCGCGCCGGCCGACGAGGACGTCTGGGACGTCCGCTCCTTCGTCGGCTCGACGCACGTGACGCCGGAGGAGCGCCGCGCGCTCGCGGCCCTGCAGGACCTCGGGCTGGTCGACGTCCGCGCCCGCCCCGGCAAGGGCGACCGGGCGTACACCTACTGGGACTACCGCGCCGGCATGTTCCACAAGGACCTCGGCATGCGCATCGACCTGGTGCTCGCGTCGCCGTCGCTCGCCGTCACCGACGCGTGGGTCGACCGCGAGGCGCGCAAGGGCAAGGGCCCGTCGGACCACGCCCCGGTCGTCGTCGACCTCGTGCAGGAGTCCGGGCTGTGACGCAGAACACCGCGGGGTGTCGACCGCGTTGCGCCTCTGTGCCGCTGCCTCCCTGATCGCCGCGGGCCTCGTCCCGCTCGCCGCCGCGCCCGCCGCGGCGGCCGTGACCGCCGCCGACGACGTGCGCCTGGAGGTGCTCTCCGGCCGGGCCGACCTCGTCACCGGCTCCGAGGCGTACGTGCGCCTCGTGCTGCCGCCCGGCGCGAGCCCCGAGGGGCTGCGCGTCACCGACGACGGCCGCGACGTGACCGCGCTGTTCCGCGGCGGCACCGACGCGCTCGTCACCGGCCTCGACGTCGGGCGCAACGTCGTCGAGGCGGTGCTGCCCGACGGGCGCGGCGCCCGGATCCCGCTCACCGTCAGCCCGATCGGCGGACCGGTCTTCAGCGGCCCGCAGCTCCAGCCGTGGGCCTGCGCCGCCGGCGCGCTGGACGCCCAGTGCAACCGCGAGGCCACCGTCGCCTGGCTCTACATGCCCACCGGTGGCGGCGGCCTGCAGCCGTACGACCCGGAGGCGCCGCCCGCGGACGTCGCCACCACGACGACGGACGAGGGCGTCGAGGTGCCGTTCGTCGTCCGCACCGAGACGGGCGTCGCGCTGCGCGACGAGTACCGCATCGCCGGGCTCGCCGACCCGGCGCAGCCGCTCGACCCGGCGGCCGACCAGCCGGGCAACAACGGCAAGCTCGTGCTCACGCACGGCGCCAGCTGCGACACCGAGTACCTCATGGGCGAGGCGCCCGACGTGCTGCTCGAGGACGCGCTCTCGCGCGGCTTCGCGGTCGCGTCGCACGCGCTCGACAACGCCGGCCACAACTGCAACATGATCACGCAGGCGGAGTCGCTCGTCGTCACCAAGGAGCTGGTCGCCGAGCGCTTCGGCCCGCTGCGCTACACGATCGGCACCGGCTGCTCGGGCGGCTCGCTCGTGCAGCAGTCGGTCGCCAACGCCTACCCCGGCGTCTACCAGGGGATCCTGCCGCAGTGCTCCTTCACCGACGCGTGGAGCAGCAGCCAGCAGTACATCGACTTCGTCGCGCTGCGCGCGTTCCTCGAGAGCCCGCAGGGGCTGCTCACCGGCATCACGCCGGCGCAGTACGCCAGCGTCTACGGCCACCCCAACCCGGCCAACGCGATCACCTTCACCACGGCCATCCCGAACAGCGGCGAGCCCACGCGCGACTGCCCCGGCGTGCCGGCCGAGCAGGTCTACGACGAGGCGGCCAACCCGACCGGGGTGCGCTGCACGCTGCAGGACTACATGGTCAACGTCTTCGGCGAGACGGCCGACGGCAAGGCGCGCCGCCCGATCGGCAACACCGGCATCCAGTACGGCCTGTCGGGCCTGCAGGACGGCACGCTGCTGCCCGCGCAGTTCGTCGCCCTCAACGCGGGCATCGGCGGCTTCGACATGGACCTCGGCAAGACCGCCGAGCGCACCGCCGCCGACCCGGTCGCGCTCGAGCGCGTCTACCGCAGCGGCGCCGTCAACAGCGGCGAGCACCTCGACCAGGTGGCGATCATCGACCTCGGCGGCCCCGAGCCCGGCGCCTTCCACGACGTCTACCGCAAGTACGCCATGCGCGACCGCCTGGTCCGCGAGAACGGCCACAGCGACAACCAGGTCTTCTGGGAGGGGCCGGTGCCCCTGCTCGGCTCCACCGCCTTCGTCGACCAGGGCATCGTCGCGATGGACGCCTGGCTGGCCGAGGTCGAGGCCGACACCAGCGCCCGGCCGCTGGAGGACAAGGTGCTGGCCGCCAAGGAGGCCGCCGGCGTCGCCGAGCGCTGCACCGACGCCCTCGGCACCGACGTGCCGCTCGCCGTCTGCGACACCCTCGTCGACGCGACGATCTTCTCCTCGCCGCGCATCGAGTCGCTCGGCGGCGCCGACGAGGTCGGCTTCGCCGACGACACGATGGAGTGCGCACTGCAGCCGCTCGAGCAGGCCGACTACGGCGACGGCGCGACCTTCGCCGACACCTTCAGCCCGGCCGAGCAGGCGACGCTGCGCACCGTCTTCCCGACCGGCGTCTGCGACCCGTCGCAGCCCGCGCCGCAGCGCGCGTCGGTCGCGACCTGGCAGACGTACGCCGACACCGTCGGCGGCCGGCCGCTCGGCGACGCCCCGGTGTCGGTGCCCTTCCGCGCGGCCGGGGCGGTGAGCCCGACCGCGGTCGGCGGCCCCGCCGGCGCGGGCGGGACGGGCGGCGCGCGCGGCGGCCTCGCCGCGACCGGTGCCGCGCCGGTCGCGCTGCTGGCGCTCGTCGCCGTC
>CANKBT010000195.1 GCA_947479995.1 Frankiaceae bacterium
CAAGCACGTGCTGGCGCTGGTGCACCGCGGCGGCGGCACCACCGCCGACCTGCTCGCCCTCGCCCGCGAGGTGCGCGACGGCGTCCGCGCCGCCACCGGCGTGACGCTCGTCAACGAGCCGGTCCTGGTGGGCGCGACGCTCTAGGCGGGCTCCTGCCGCGGTGGGCTCCTGCCGCGGTGGGCTCCTGCCGCAGTGATCACGAGAGCGGGGGCGCCGACGGGTGATCACTGCGGCGGAGTCCCCCGGTCTGCGGGGGTCCGGGTGCTGGCGCGCTCACTCCGCGCGCGATCTCCGGGCCGCGCGCCGTGATCACTGCACGCGGGCGTCTCGCCCGCGGCGTACGCGGTGCAGTGATCACGCGCGCGGCGGGCCCGACCGTCGGCGATCACTGCACGCGTCTGCACCAGTCGCGGCGTCCGCGGTGCAGTGGTCACCCGACGCGCAGGCCGGCCGCCCCCACCGCAGTGATCATGGCGCCGGGCCACCCGCCCGGCGATCACTGCGGCGCGCGGCCCCGGCCCGCGGGGCGTCCGGCGCGCGCCGGCCCGCTCCGCGCATGATCTCTGCGCCACCCGTCGTGATCACTGAACGCCGGCAGCCCGCCCGCGGCGTACGGGGTGCAGTGATCGGCGGCGCAGCCCCGACCGGCGGCGATCACTGCACGCGCCGGCCCCCACCCGCGGCGCCCGCGGTGCAGTGATCGCTCGAAGCGGCCGGCCGGCTAGTCGCCGTGGAAGGAGCGGAGGGCGTCCATCATCTCGACGCACTTGGGGCAGATCGGGTACTTCTCGGGGTCGCGGTTCGGCATCCACTTCTTGCCGCAGAGGGCGGTCGCGGCGGTGCCCTCGACGGCCGACCGCATGATGTCCTCCTTCTTCACGTAGTGGCTGTACTTCGGGTCGTCGTCGCCGTGGTCGAGATCGGGGTCGACCACAGGGCGGGTGTCGAGCTCGGTCATGTCTGCGAGGGTACGGGCGGGCCCCCCGACCCGGGTGCCCGCGGACGACACCGGGAGCCCTCGAGCATGGCGAGCAAGGACGGCGGCAAGGGCGGGCGCGACAAGGGCCCGGGCAAGAAGGGCAAGCACAAGGAGAAGGCCGAGGACCACGCCAAGGGCAAGGCCGAGGGCAAGACCGAGGCCAAGGCCGAGGCCAAGGCCGGCAAGGCCGGCAAGGCCGCGGACCGGAGCGCGAAGGACGCCGCCAAGCAGGCCGCCAAGGGCGCGGGCCGCGCCGCGAAGGGCGCCGGCCGGGCCGCGAAGGGCGTCGCGGGGGCCGCCGTCACCGCCGCCGCGCAGGTGCTCCCCGAGACCGGCACGCTCGACCCGACCGTCGCCGTGCCGGGCCCCGTGCCGACGACGGACGGGCCGCTGCCCGAGGTCGACCACACCCTGCGCCCGAAGGGCTGGACGGCCGCGGCGGTCGGCCGCGAGGACGCCGTCACCCGGCTCACCGTCGGCCCGTCGCTCGCCGCGCACTTCCGCACCGCCGACCACGACGTCGTCCGCGCCTGGGCGGTCGCCCGCGGCGGCGTGCCGCGCGTGACGCCCGCCGCGCTCGGGGGCGGCACCAACCTGCGCATCGAGTTCGACGACTCCCCGCGGCGGGCCCTGGCCACCGGCGACTGGGACGAGTTCTTCGCCGCGTTCGACCGGCGCGGCGGCGAGCTGATCTACCAGGAGCGCGGGCGCGACGGGCGGATCAGCCGGATCCACCGCGTGACGCGCGGCACGGGCGGTCGCCAGGCGTAGCGCGGGTGCCCGCGGGCAGAGCAGCGCCACCGCCGCTCGACCCGTGCGACACCCCCGGAGACCGCCCTGCCCACGCGCGCCGCACGACTGAGGAAGACCGCCCGCGAGGCGTACGGCTGGGACGCACTGCGCCCCGGCCAGCTCGAGGCCATGGAGTCGGTGCTCGCCGGCCGCGACACCCTGGTCGTCATGCCGACCGGCGCCGGCAAGAGCGCCGTCTACCAGGTGCCGGCGCTGCTGCTCGACGGCCCGACGGTCGTCGTCAGCCCGCTCATCGCGCTGCAGCGCGACCAGGTCGAGTCGCTCACCGGGCGCAAGGCCGTCGCGGCCAACAGCAGCCTCGGCAAGGGCGCGCAGGAGGAGGCGTTCGAGCGGCTGGCCGCCGGCGACGTCGAGTTCCTGTTCCTCGCTCCCGAGCAGCTCGCCAAGCCCGAGGTGCTGCAGGCGCTCGCCGACGCGCGGCCGGCGCTCGTGGTCGTCGACGAGGCGCACTGCGTGTCGTCGTGGGGCCACGACTTCCGCCCCGACTACCTGCGGCTCGGCGCGCTCATCGACCAGCTCGGCCACCCGCCGGTGCTCGCGCTCACCGCGACGGCGAGCCCGCCGGTGCGCGACGAGGTCGTCGAGAAGCTGCACCTGCGCGACGCCGTGCAGGTCGTCCACGGCTTCGACCGGCCCAACCTGCACCTCGCCGTCGAGCACCACCGCGACGACGACGAGCGCCGCGAGGCCGTCGTGCTGCGGGCGATGGGCGAGGCCAAGCCCGGCATCGTCTACACCGCCACCCGCAAGAGCGCGGAGCGGTACGCCGAGGCGCTCGCCGACCTCGGGATCGACGCGGGGGCGTACCACGCGGGCCTCAAGGCGTCGGTGCGCGAGGACGTGCAGACCCGGTTCACCGCCGGCGAGCTCGACGTCGTCGTCGCGACGACGGCGTTCGGCATGGGCATCGACAAGGCCGACGTGCGCTTCGTGCTGCACGCCGAGGTGGCCGACAGCCTCGACAGCTACTACCAGGAGGTCGGGCGCGCGGGGCGCGACGGCGAGCCCGCCGAGGCGGTGCTGTTCTACCGCGAGGCCGACCTCGGGCTGCGGTCGTTCTTCGCCAGCGGCGGCGTCGACGACACCCAGCTGCGCAAGGTCACCACGCTCCTGCAGCACGCGGACGAGCCGGTGTCGCCGACCGAGCTGGCCGACGAGGTCGACGTGTCGCCGACCCGCCTCGTCGGGCTGGTCAACCTGCTCGAGGAGGCCGGCGCCGTCGAGGTGACGCCCAGCGGCGAGCTCGCGGCCACCGACAGCGAGGAGAGCCCGCGCGTGCTCGCCGAGCGGGCCGCCGCGGTCGCCGAGTCGCACCGCAAGGTCGACCAGTCGCGGGTGGCGATGATGCGCGGCTACGCGGAGACGCAGGGCTGCCGCCGGCAGTACCTGCTGGCCTACTTCGGCGAGCAGCGCGACGAGGCCTGCGGGCACTGCGACACCTGCGAGTCCGGCAGCGCCGAGGCGCAGCCCGACGCCGCGGACTCGCCGTACGACCTGCAGTCGAAGGTGGCCCACGAGCAGTGGGGCGAGGGGGTCGTCATGCGCTACGAGGGCGACCGCATCGTCGTGCTGTTCGAGGAGGTCGGCTACCGCACGCTGTCGCTCGAGGCCGTCGCGGCGCGCAGCCTGCTGCGCGCGGTCTAGACGCGCGCGCGCCCCGCCCTCGCGAGGAGGACGGGGCGCGCGAGCGGGCGGTGCTGCTAGCCGATGGGGCTGGCGACCCGGGCCTTGGCGTAGCCGAGGCGGGCGCGGTCGGTCGCGTCCTGCACGTACGGCGCGGCGGCCTCGCGGGCCGAGGTGGTGAGCTCGCCGAGCGTGGTGCCGGCGGACTGCACCTTGGGGGCGAGCACCTCCTTGGCGGCGAAGGCGGCCGGGACGATCGCGGCGGTGGCGGCGGTCGCCGCGCTGCCGACGGTCGACGGCAGGCCGAGCACGGCGCCCTTGAGCACCTCGGTCGGGCGCTGCTGCTCCTCGTGGAGCGCGCTGCTGGCGAGGATGCCGCCGGTGAGCGCCGGGATGGCCCACTGCAGCGCGGTGAGCTGCTTCTGCGCCTTGGCGACCTCGGGCGGCGTCGACGGCAGCGAGTCGGTGCCGCCGGCGACCGGGACGTCGCCGGCGCTCATGACCTTCTGGCCGAGCACGCGGGCGTACGCGGTGGCGGCGAGCGCGGCGCCGGTCAGCACGAGCTTGGTGTTGGTGTTGGCGAGCACGCCCTGCTGCGTCGCGACGCGGCCCTTGTTGGCGCGCAGGAGCTGCGCCCCGCCGACGAGGTGCGCGCCGATGGCGGCGGCGTTGACCGGCGTCCAGCGGGCCCAGCCGGCGTTGGCCACGCGGGCGCGCTGACGGGGGTCGTCGACGTCCGCCGCTGCGCCGTTCACGCCGACCGCCCCCATGAGGGTGCCGCCGAACCAGACGGCCAGGCCGGCGTCGTGCAGGAAGTGGGCGAGCGTGTTGCGCTGTGCCATGGGTGAGGTCCTCTCGAGGTCGTGGTCTCGCAGTCGCCTACCCGCCGAGCCGGACCCGAACCGACGCCCGGCGGTCGCCCGGCCCGCCCTGGTGGCGCGGCGCCGGGTCTGGGAGAGTCCGGCTCCGGAGCACGTCGAGCGAGGTGGTCGCGGTGCAGGCACTGCAGGAGGACGGCCCGGGCGCCTCGGCGGTGCTCGTCTACCGCGACGAGGGGCTGTGGCAGGCGGCGCCGCTGCCCGACGTGCTCGCCGAGGACCTCGACGGCCTGGTCGAGGCGCTCGACGCGCAGCCCGGCGACGGCGGCGGCTTCGTGCTGGTCGACGTGGCCCACGAGTTCTTCGTCGTCGTGCGGCTCGCCGGCGGGCAGGCGCGGGTGCTGCTGTCCGACGTCACCGCGGCCGTCGCGTGGGACCTCGCCCGCGACGTGCTCGAGGCGCTCGACCTCGACGTGCCCGACGACGACGAGCTCGAGGAGGTGCTGCCCGCGGGCGACCTCGGCATCTTCGACGACCTCGGTCTCGACGAGATGGAGATGGGCATGGTGCTGTCCGACCTCGACCTCTACGCGGACGAGATGCTCACCGCCCTGTCACGGCGCCTGGGGTTCGCCGACGCGTACGAGCGGGTAGTCGCCGCACTCGACCGCCTCTGACGCCTGTGAGACCGGAGCCTCCCGTTGACCTACTTCGCCGCCGCCCTGGCGCGGACCCCCGGCGGCTGGGCCGCGGAGGAGCTCGACCTGTCCGAGCTCGGTGACCTCGAGGCGGTGGTCGACGAGCTGCGCGAGCTGACCGGCGACGGCCCCGGCCCGGCGCTGCTGCTGCTCGAGGAGGACGACGAGCACGTCGCCGTCGTCCGCGTCGACGGCGGGCTGTCGAGCCTGGACGACCCGCGGGTGTTCCTGTCCGACGAGCGGGCCGCGCAGGCCAGCGACGTCGCCGCGATGCTGTGGGAGGGCGACGCCCCGCCCGCCGACGGCGACGAGGACGACGACGACGCCGGCCGCGTGCTGGCCGAGCCCGTCGGCGACAGCGACCTGCTGGCCGACCTCGGCACGCCGGCCGAGGACCTGCTGGCGCTCTGCGCCGAGGAGGGCCTGCTGCCCTCCGACGTGCTCGCCGCCGTGTGCGAGCGCGCCGGCTGCCTCGACGCCCTGGAGCAGCTGCGCGAGGGCGTCACCGCCTAGGGTCCGGCGGGTGACGGACCGCGCGTGGATGCGCCTCGCGCTCGACGAGGCCGCCCGCGCCCCCTCGCACGACGACGTGCCCGTCGGCGCCGTGCTCGTCGGCCCGACCGGCGACGTGGTCGCGCAGGAGCGCAACGAGCGCGAGCTCACCGGCGACCCCACCGCGCACGCCGAGGTGCTGGCCCTGCGCGCCGGCGCCCGCGCGCTCGGCTCCTGGCGCCTCACCGGCTGCACGCTCGTCGTCACGCTCGAGCCCTGCACGATGTGCGCCGGCGCGATCGTGCTGTCGCGGGTGTCGCGCGTGGTCTACGGCGCCGTCGACGACAAGGCCGGCGCCGCCGGCTCGCTGTACGACGTGCTGCGCGACCGCCGGCTCAACAGCCGCCCCGAGGTGCTGCCGGGCGTGCTCGCCGACGAGTCGGCCGCGCTGCTGCGGCGCTTCTTCGAGGAGCACCGGCCGCTCCGCTAGGCTCGCCTGCGGTGGCGTGTCCGAGCGGCCGAAGGAGCACGCCTCGAAAGCGTGTGACGGTGCAAGCCGTCCGTGGGTTCAAATCCCACCGCCACCGCCATGCACCACCGCGCAGGCACCAC
>CANKBT010000196.1 GCA_947479995.1 Frankiaceae bacterium
CGCGCGCCGGCCGCACCGCGCTGCCGGCCCTCGCCGCGCGGCTGTCGCGCTCGGGCGGCGTCGCCCGGCTCGACACCGCGCTGTGGCGGGCCGTCGCCGCCGTGCGGGTCGGCTCGCTGGCGTACGCCGTCGGCTCGGGGCTGCCGGCCCTCGACACCTTCGCCCGGCCGGGTCTCGGCCTGGCCGTGCTCGGCGCGATGGCGGTCTGGACGGTCGTCGTCACGGCGCTGCTGGCCCGGCCCGAGCGGCGCACCCGCGCCCTGCTCGCCGTCGACCTGGCGCTGGCCGTGGCGCTGCTGCTGTCGGGGCGCCTGGTGCAGTCGGGCGCCGAGGTCGACCTCGGCCAGCCGAGCCTCACGCTGTCGTGGGGCGCCGTGCCGGTGCTCGCCTGGGGCGTGCTCGCCGGGCCGGTCGGCGGCGGTCTCGCGGCGGCGGCCCTCGCCACGGCGACCGTGCTGTGGCGCGGCGCGCTGACCCGGCCGACCGTCGGCAGCGTCGTGCTCCTGCTGCTCGCCGGGGTCGTCGTCGGCTACGTCACCGCGCTCGGCCGCCGGGCCGAGGCGGCGTACGCGGAGGCGGTGCAGGAGCGGGCCGCGGCCGCCGAGCGCACCCGGCTGGCGCGGTCCGTGCACGACGGGGTGCTGCAGGCCCTCGCGCTCGTGTCGCGCGAGTCGGACGACCCGCGGCTGGCCGCGCTCGCCCGCGAGCAGGAGCGCGCGCTGCGGGCCCTCGTCGCCGGGCCGGCGCCCGCGGCCGGCGGCGAGGTCGACCTGCGCGCCCTCGTCGTCGCCGGGCCGGGGGTCGAGGTGGCCGCGCCCGCCACGCCGGTGCTGCTGCCCGCGGCGGTCGCCCGCGAGCTCGCCGCGGCCGTCGGCGCCTGCCTCGACAACGTGCGCGCCCACGCCGGCGGCCGGGCGTGGGTGCTCGTCGAGGACGAGCCCGACGCCGTGACGGTGAGCGTCCGCGACGACGGCCCGGGCATGGCGCCCGGACGGCTCGCCGAGGCCGAGGCGCAGGGCCGGCTCGGCGTGGCGTCGTCGGTCCGCGGGCGGCTGGCCGACCTGTCGGGCACGGTGCACGTGACGAGCGCGCCCGGTCAGGGGACGGAGGTGGAGCTGCGTGTGCCCCGGTGAGCAGATCCCGAGCGGTCCGGCGGAGCCCGGCGCCGGCGGGGCGGCGGCCCCCGGTGCGCCGGTGACGGTCGTGGTCGCCGACGACCACCCGATCTGGCGCGACGCCGTCGAGCGGGACCTGGCCGCCGCGGGCCTGCGGGTGGTGGGTGTCGCCGGCGACGGCGAGAAGGCCGTGCGGGTGTGCCGCGCGACCCGGCCGCAGGTGCTGGTCTGCGACCTGCAGATGCCGGGGCTGTCGGGTGCCGAGGTGGCGGCGCAGGTGGCGCCGGAGGTGCGGGTGCTCGTGCTGTCGGCCAGCGGCGAGCAGGACGACGTGCTGCAGGCGGTGCGGTCCGGCGCGACCGGCTACCTCGTCAAGAGCGCCAGCACCGCCGAGCTCGTCGACGCGGTGCACCGCACGGCGCGCGGCGAGGCGGTCTTCACCTCCGGGCTGGCCGGGCTGCTGCTGGGGGAGTACCGCCGCACCGCCGACGAGGTCGACGCGCCGCGCCTCACCCCGCGCGAGACCGAGGTGCTGCGCCTGGTGGCCAAGGGCCTGACCGCGCGGCAGGCCGGCGAGCGGCTCGGCGTCTCGCACCGCACGGTCGAGAACCACGTCAACAGCACGCTGAGCAAGCTGCACCTGCACAACCGGGCGCAGCTCGTCCGGTACGCCCTCGAGCACGGCCTCGACGGCGACTGAGCCCGCGCCCGGAACGACGACGGCGCCGGCCCCCGAGGGGACCGGCGCCGTCGCACGGGCCGTCGATCAGCGGCTGGCGGCCACCTTGAACTGGCGGACCGACAGCGGCACGAAGACCAGCAGGATGAGCACCGTCCAGATCAGCGTGTAGGCGACCGGGTGCTGCAGCGCCCAGACGTCGGGCACCGGCAGGCCGGTGTTGCCGAAGTACTCCCGGCCGGCCTGCGTCACCGAGCTGACGGGGTTCCAGTTGGCGACGAAGCGCAGCGCGCTCGGGAAGCCGTCGGTCGGCACGAACGTGTTGGCGATGAAGGTCGCCGGGAAGATGAACATGAACGACGCGTTGTTGACGACCTCCGGGCTCGGCACGAGCAGTCCGATCCAGGCCATCACCCAGCTGATCGCGTAGGCGAACAGCAGGATGATCGCGAAGCCGAGCAGCGCCTTGAGCAGCCCCTCGCGGATGCGCCAGCCGACCGCGAGCCCGGTGAGCGCCATGATCACGAGCGTGATGACGTTGATGATGACGTCGCTGGCCGTGCGGCCGAACAGCACCGCCGCACGGGACATGGGCAGGGACCGAAACCGGTCCATGATCCCCTTCTGGACGTCCTCGGCCAGGCCGGCGCCGGTGATCGTGGCGCCGAAGATCACCGTCTGGGCGAAGATGCCGCCGACGAGGAACTCGCGGTAGTTGATGCCCTCGATCGGGATGGCGCTGCCGAACACGTAGGCGAACAGCAGGATGAACATGATCGGCGACAGGAGCGTGAAGACGAGCAGCTCCGGGACGCGCTTGATCTTGATGACGTTGCGCTTGGCGATGACGACGCCGTCGCCGAGGGCGCTGACGACCGGGTTGGACGGCCGCTGCGCCGCGACCGGCGCGGGCGCGGAGGGCTGGAGGGTGGCGGTCACTGCTGGCCTGCCTTGGTCGTCGGGGCGGGGGAGTCGGTGCCGTCCTCGCCGTCCTCGGCCGCGTGGCCGGTGAGCGACAGGAAGACGTCGTCGAGGGTGGGGCGGCGCAGGCCGACGTCGAGCGCGGTGACGCCGACGGCGTCGAGCTGGCGCAGCGCCTCCTGCAGGGCCTTGCCGCCGCCGGTGACCGGGGCGGTGAGGCGCCGGGTGTGCTCGTCGACCGCGACCTCGCCGACCGCGACGCCGGCCAGCACGCCGCGCGCCTGGTCGAGCTGGTCGGCGTGCTCGACGACGAGCTCGATGCGCTCGCCGCCGACCTGGCTCTTGAGGCTGTCGGCGGTGCCCTGCGCGATGATCCGGCCGCGGTCGACGACGACGATGTCGTCGGCGAGGCGGTCGGCCTCCTCGAGGTACTGCGTCGTGAGCAGCAGCGTGGTGCCCTGCGCGACGAGCTCGCGGATGACGTCCCACATGCCGCTGCGGCTGCGGGGGTCGAGGCCGGTGGTCGGCTCGTCGAGGAACAGCACGGGCGGCTGCGCGACGAGCGCGCCCGCGAGGTCGAGGCGCCGCCGCATGCCGCCGGAGTAGCCCTTGGCGACGCGGTCGCCGGCGTCGGCGAGGTCGAAGCGCTCGAGCAGCTCGCGGGCGCGGGCCTTGCTCTGCTTGCGGCCCAGCTTGTAGAGCCGGCCGATCATGTCGAGGTTCTCGTAGCCCGTGAGGTACTCGTCGACGGCGGCGTACTGCCCCGACAGGCCGATGAGCGCGCGCACGCCGGACGGGTCCTTGCGGACGTCGACGCCGGCGACGGTGGCCGTGCCCTCGTCGGGCTCGAGCAGGGTGGTGAGGATGCGGACGGTCGTCGTCTTGCCGGCGCCGTTCGGGCCGAGCATCGCGAGGATCGTGCCCTCGGGGACGGTGAGGTCGAGGCCGTCGAGGGCGGCCTTCTCGCCGTAGCGCTTCACCAGGCCGCTGGCGGTGATGACGTCGGCCACGGGGGCCTCCTCGGGTGGTCGTGGGTGCAGGACGGTGCCGTGGCCGACCGTAGGGCCGACCTCCGACAAGCCGCGAGCGGTTTCGCCGGGGGCTTGCGCTGGCGACTGTGGCACAGCAGTGTGAACAGTGTCTACATGGACGGGTGCACGACCGGCGCACGGGCAGGGAGCGGCACGTGACCACGACGGGGGCCAGGCGGCCGACGTACCACCACGGCGACCTGCGGGCGGCGCTGCTCGCGGCCGGCACCGAGCTGGCGCGCCAGGGCGGGCCCGACGCCGTCGTGCTCCGCGAGGCGACCCGGCGCGCCGGTGTCGCGCCGGGCGCGGCGTACCGGCACTTCGCCGACCGCGACGCGCTGCTGCACGCCGTGTCGCAGGCCGCGCAGGCCGACGTCGCGCGGGCGATGGAGGCCGAGCTCGCGGCCATCGCCGACGACGACGCGCACGGCCGGCTGCGCGCGGTCGGCCTCGGCTACCTGCGCTTCGCGCACCGCGAGCCGGGGCTGTTCCGGGTCGCCTTCGAGGTCTCGGCCGACCTCGCCGACGCCGCCAACCCGGTGCGCGCCGGCGACAGCGGCCGCTCGCCGTTCCAGCTGCTGTCGCACGCGCTCGACGGGCTCGTCGAGGCCCGCGCCCTCGCGCCCGACCGCCGGCCGGGCGCGGAGTTCCTCGCCTGGGCCGCGGTGCACGGCCTGGCCGTGCTGCTGCTCGACGGGCCGCTGCGCTCGCTCGACGACGCGACCCGCGAGCGCGCGTACGCCGACCTGCTGGCGATGGTCGAGAAGGGGCTGTGACGAGGAGGGCGTGACGAGAGCCGGGCCTCAGCCGTCGCTGCCCGGCACGGCCGAGGCGTAGCGCCGGGGCTTGCCCTCCCCGAGGTCGCGCACGGCCTCGACCTCGACGGGCGCGCCGAGCAGCGCCGCGAGCGCGGTGCGCACCGCCGCCGCGTCGCCGCCGCGCACCTCGGCGCGGACCGCCCCGCCGGCGTCCTGGCGCACCCGCCAGGCGAGCGCCCCGTGGTGCTGCAGCTGCTGCGTGAGCTCGACGTCGGCGACCCACGTGCCGTCGCCGCGCCGGAAGCGCACGGGGGCGCGGCCCTCCAGGTCGTGCAGCAGCACGGCGCCGCCGGTGCGCTCGAGGCGGGCGGTGTCGCCGGTGCGGTAGCGCAGCAGCGGCAGCAGCGGGTTCTCGTCGACGGTGACGACGACCTCGCCGCGCGCGCCGTCCGGCGCCGGGCGCTGCGCGCCGTCGAGCACCTCGACGTGCACGCGGCGGGGCACGACGCGGTGCGGCCCGCCGTCGGCGGAGACCGCGAGCAGCCCGGTCTCCTTGAGCCCGTACGCGTCGAGCACCGGTGCGCCCCAGCGCTCCCGCAGCGCCGCGCGGGCGGCGGGCGTGAGCGCCTGCGCGCCGGTCACCACGCCGACGGGGCGCAGGCCGGCGTCGAGCCGGGCGAGGGCGAGCAGCGCCAGCGGGGGACCGGTGAGCACCTGCGGGTCGGCGCGGGCCAGCCAGCGCTCGCGGTCGCCGTCGCGCCGCCACGCGCTCGCGTGCAGGCTCACCCGCGCCATGAGGGTGCCCGCGCGGGTCGTCATGGCCGAGACGTAGGTGTAGGCCTGCGCCTGGTCGACGACCGACAGCAGGCCGAGGCGGTCGGGGTCGACCGGCCAGGGCGCGCCGGCGGCCGCGAGCAGCTCCTCGAGCAGCAGCACCTCGGCCGCGGTCGAGACGGGGTGCAGCGGCACGACGAGGGCGCTGCCGGTGCTGCCGGAGCTGGTGCCCTGCAGCAGCCGGTCGAGCGGGGCGTCGTCGGGCACGAAGTCGGCCACGCGCGCGGCGAGCGCGGCGCGGTCGGACGGCACGACGTCGGCGAACCGGGCCGCCGGCGCGCGCCGGTGCCGCGGCACGGTGCGCTGCAGCCGCGCGGTCAGCTCCTCGACCCACGGCGGGGCGCCGCCGTCCTGCGCCGGCGGGGGCGGCGGCGGGCGGTCGCGCAGCGCCGCGACGTCGTCGGCCGTGAGCCGGTCGCCGGTGCGGTGCACCCACACCGGCGCGCCGGGGTCGTCGCGCGCGGCCTGCAGCCGGGCGAGCGCCGGGGCGGGCAGGGCGGGCCAGCGCTCGGCGTCGGTGAGCGCGGTGCCGGCGCCCGGCGCGTAGTCGGGCAGGCCGGGCGCTGCGGCGTCGTCGGGCGGGCCGGGGGCGCGCGGGGGCGTGCTCACGTCGGCACGTACTGCGCGGCCGCCTCGCGCGCCCGGCGCGCGGCGAGCGCGTCGGCGACGGCCTGCGCGCGGCGCTCGGCGGCGGCCG
>CANKBT010000197.1 GCA_947479995.1 Frankiaceae bacterium
ACCGACGTCGAGTACGACGCCCTGCGCGCGCTGCTGGCCCGCACCGCCGGGCTGGTCTTCGACGAGGCCCGCCGCGACTCGGTCGCCTACTCGGTCGCCGAGCGGCTGCGCGCCACCGGCGTGGGTACGGTCGCCGCGTACGTCGTGCTGCTCGAGGGCGCCGAGGAGCGCCAGCGGCTGGTCGACGAGGTGACGATCCAGGAGACGCACTTCTTCCGGAACCCGCCGCAGGTGCGGGCGCTGCGCTCGACCGTGCTGCCCGAGCTGCTGCGCGCCGCCGAGCAGCGCGGCGGGCGGCTGCGGGTGTGGAGCGCCGGCTGCTCGACCGGCGAGGAGCCGTACACCGTGGCCATGCTGCTCCGCGAGCTGCTGCCCGGCCGCGCCGCCGCCGACGCGCGGGTGCTCGCCACCGACGTCTCGCAGCGCGCGCTGGCGGCCGCGCGCGCGGCGTCGTACGGCGCGCGCGCCGTGCAGATGGCCGCGCCGGAGGACCTGGCGCGCTTCTTCGTCGAGGAGCCCGACGGCCGCTGGCGCGTGCGCGAGGAGGTGCGCGACCTCGTCGAGCTGCGCCACCACAACCTCGTCACCGACCCGCCGCCGTTCGCCGAGGGCGAGGTCGACCTCGTGCTGTGCCGCAACGTGACGATCTACTTCGGTCGCGAGACCACCCGCGCCCTCGTGCACCGCTTCTCGCGCGTGCTGCGCCCCGGCGGCTACCTGCTGCTCGGGCACTCCGAGACGCTCTGGCAGGTCAGCGACGAGTTCGGCCTGGTCGCGCTCGGCAGCGGCGACAGCGCCGCCTTCGTCTACCGGCGGCTGGACGGCGCGCACGCCGGCGCCCCCGCCGCGGACCGCCGGCGCGTGCTGCCCGACCGGCGCACCGGCGACGACCCGCCGCCGCTCACCCGCGACCGCCGCCGCGGCCCGCGCCGCGGGCTCGCCGACCCGCCGCCCGCCCGTCCGCTGCCGGCCGTCGCGCCGCCCGCCGACCCGCTGGTCGAGGCCCGCTCGGCGCTGCAGTGCGGGCGGTACGAGCACGCCGCCGAGCTGGCCGCGAAGGCCGCGGCCGACGCCCCGCTGCGCGGCGAGGCGCACTACCTGCGCGGCGTCGCGCTCTCCAGCCTGGGCCGCGACCCCGAGGCCCTCGTCGACCTGCGCAAGGCGGTCTACCTGGCGCCGCAGGACGGCTTCGCGCACTTCCTGCTCGCGGGCGTGCTCGGCCGGCTCGGCGACCCGGTGGCCGCCCGGCGGGAGTACGCCGCGGCGGCCGAGACGCTCGGCGGCCGGCCGGGCGACACCACGGCACCCGAGCTCGGCGGGCGCAGCGTGCAGGAGCTGCGGGCGCTCTGCCTGCGGCTGTCGCGGGAGGCGTCATGAGCAGCACGAGCCGCATCACCTTCCGGCTGGGCAGCGGCGAGTACGCCACGGCGCTGTCGGCCGTGCGCGAGGTCGTCCGGCTGGCCGGGCTCGCCGACCTGCCGGGCATGACGCCCCCGCTCGCCGGCGTGCTCGACCTGCGCGGCACCGCGCTGCCGGTGCTCGACCTGCGGCCCGACCGCTCCTCGCCCCGCGGCGACGTGCTGGTGCTCGAGCACGGCCCGGCCGGCGACGGCCCCGTCGGCGTGGCGGTCGACGAGGTGCGCGCGGTGGTCGAGCCGAGCGCCCTGCCGCCGGCGACCGGCGGCTCGGACGGCGTGCTCCCGGCGTACGTGCTCGAGGTGCTCCGCGGCCCGCGCGGCGCGGTGTTCCTCGTCGACCTCGAGCGGATGCTCGCGCCGGCCGCGGCTTGACGCGCTAGACGTACCGCTCGAGGATCGAGGTCTCGGCGAGGCGCGACAGGCCCTCGCGCACGCTGCGCGCGCGGTTCTCGCCGACGCCGTCGACCACCTGCAGGTCGTCGATGCCGGCCGCCAGCAGCTTCTGCAGGCCGCCGAAGTGCTCGACGAGCCGGTCGACGACGAGCGGGGGCAGGCGCGGCACCTTGGCCAGCAGGCGGTAGCCGCGCGGGCTCACCGCGACCTCGAGCCCGTCGGCGGAGCCGGGGTGGCCGAAGGCCCGGGCCACGGTGGTGAGGTCGAGCAGGTCCTCGTCGGCGAGGGCGTCGAGCTCGGCGAGGGTGTCCTCGACCGTGCGGGTGCGGCGGCCGCTGCCCGGCACGAGGTAGTCGCGCACGACCAGCTCGCGCTCGCCCTCGACGCCCGCCATGAGCTCCTCGAGCTGCAGCGACAGCAGGCGGCCGTCGCTGCCGAGCTCGACGACGTAGCCGTCGATCTCGGTGGCGATGCGGCGCACGCGCTCGAGGCGCTGGCTGACCGCCATGGCGTCGCGGACGGTGACGAGGTCCTCGATCTCCAGGGCCGAGAGCGTGCCGGCCACCTCGTCGAGGCGCATCTTGTAGCGCTCGAGCGTCGCGAGCGCCTGGTTGGCGCGCGACAGGATGGCGGCGCTGTCGTCGAGCACGTAGCGCCGGCCGCTGACGTAGAGCGCGATGATGCGCATCGACTGGCTGACCGAGATGACCGGCTGCCCGGTCTGCAGGGCGACGCGCTCGGCGGTGCGGTGGCGGGTGCCGGTCTCGCTGGTCTCGATGCTCGAGTCGGGCACGAGCTGCACGCCGGCGCGCACGATCTTGGACAGGTCGCTGGTGACGACCACCGCGCCGTCCATCTTCGACAGCTCGCGCAGGCGGGTGGCGGAGAAGTCGACGTCGAGGTTGAAGCCGCCGGTGCACAGCGCCTCGACCTGCTTGTCGTGGCCGAGCACCACGAGGCCGCCGGTGTTGCCGCGCAGGATGCGCTCCAGCCCGTCGCGCAGGGGGGTGCCGGGCGCGACGGCGATCAGCGTCCTGCGCAGCAGGTCGTCCGTGCTCGCGGCCACCGGCCCTCCTCCTCGCTCCGCGCCCATCCTAGGGAGCGCTGCCGCTCCCGGCGGTCACACCGGCGTGACGATCACCGGACCGCCGGGACCGCACGGCGCTCACCGGCGCTCACCGGCGCTCCCCGGCGCTCACCAGGGCGCGTCCTCCTCGCGCGCCGGGCGGGGCACCCGCGGCAGCCCGCCGCCGCTGAGCGCCGCGAGCGCGAACGCGAGGTCGCGCACCTCGGTGACGCGCATGCCGGTCGGCACCTTGCCCGGGTCGACGGGCACCAGGGCGCGGGTGAAGCCGAGCCGCGCCGCCTCGGCCAGGCGGCGGCTGACGCCCGGCACCGACCGGATGTCGCCGGACAGCGACACCTCGCCGACGGCGACGAGGTCGGGCGGCAGCGGCCGGCCGGTCTGCGCGCTCCACAGCGCGAGGGCGACGGCGAGGTCGGCCGCGGGCTCGGTGATGCGCACGCCGCCGACGGTCGAGACGTAGACGTCCTGCTTGACGAAGGAGTGGCCGTTGGCGCCGAGCACGGCGAGCACCATCGCGACCCGGGCGCTGTCGAGGCCGGAGACCGCCCGGCGGGGGTTGGCCGCGTCGGTGCGCTCGACGAGCGCCTGCACCTCGGCCGGCAGCGGCCGGCGGCCGTCGACGTTGACGGTGACGCAGGTGCCCGGCACCGGGTCGGGCCGCCGAGTGAGGAACAGCCCCGACGGGTCGGGCAGCGAGGTGATGCCGACGTCGTCGAGGGTGAAGCAGCCGACCTCGTCGGCCGGGCCGTAGCGGTTCTTCACCGCGCGGACGGTGCGCAGCGCGGTGTGGCGGTCGCCCTCGAACTGCAGCACGACGTCGACGAGGTGCTCGAGCACCCGCGGGCCGGCGATGCCGCCGTCCTTGGTGACGTGGCCGACGAGCACGGTCGCGATGCCGCGCTCCTTGGCCACGGCGATGATGCCCGCCGTCACCGCGCGGATCTGGGTGACGCCGCCCGCGCCGCCGTCGACGGCGCTGCTCGCGACGGTCTGCACGCTGTCGACGACGAGCAGCCCCGGCCGCACGGCGTCGACGTGCGCGAGCAGCGCGCCGAGGTCGGTCTCGGCGGCCAGCCACAGGTGCGGCGACAGCGCGTCGGTGCGGCCGGCGCGCAGGCGCACCTGTGCCGCGGACTCCTCGCCGGTGACGTAGAGCGTCGGGGCGCCCTCGCGCGCGGCCCGGGCGGCCACCTCGATGAGCAGCGTCGACTTGCCGACGCCGGGCTCCCCGGCGAGCAGCACCACCGCGCCCGGCACCAGGCCGCCGCCGAGCACGCGGTCGAGCTCGGAGACGCCGGTCGGGCGGGCCTTCGCCGCCGCGACGTCGACGTCGCCGATGCGGGTCGCGGGCGCGCTGACGGGGCCGGCGGCCGCCCGCGAGGCGCCGGGCAGCAGGGCGACCTCGCTGATCGAGCCCCAGGCCTGGCACTCGGGGCACTGCCCGACCCACTTGGCGACGGTGAGGCCGCACTCGGTGCAGCGGTGCGAGGGGCGCTCGCGCGCCGGCGTCCTGGCCATGCGGCCGACGCTAGGCGCCGCCTCGGACAGCGGCGCCGCGACGCGCGCGGGCGGGGGACTAGCCCTGGCTGGAGTCGCCCTCGGGGCCGGCGGCGCTGTCGGGGCCGGAGCCGGTCTCGATGCCGTTCTCCTCCTCGCCCTCGCCCTCCTCGCCCTCGGCGCCGGGCAGCGGGTTGCCCTCGCTGTCGGTCTCGGGCACCTCGTACTCGACCTCCTCCGGCTCCTCGCCGGTGATCTCGACGGGCACGTTCATCGTCACGCTGCCGCCGCGCTCGAAGTCGAGCGTGATCTCGACGTACTCCGCCGTCGCGAGCTCGCGCGACAGGTCGCGCAGCACGAGGTTGAAGCCGTTCGGCGAGCTGGCGCCGCCCTCGACGACCAGCGGGTCGGGGGCGCCGGCGATGTCGACGCTGGCCGCGACCGGGCTGCTCGCGCCGATGAGGGAGTCGGGCTCCTGCGTCGGGTTGACGATGGTGAGCGTGACGAGGGCGTCGCTGCCCTCCTCGTAGACCGCGCCCTCGGCCGGCGGGCGGATGCTCACGTTGCGCACCGCGATGGCGCCCGCGTTGTAGTCGACGGACAGGCCGTCGGCGAGGTAGCGGGGCTCGTACGTCTGGGCGTCCTGCCCGGAGCCGCACCCGGTGAGGACGAGCGCGGAGGCCAGGGCGCCTCCGGCGAGGGCGGGGCGGATCACGTGGAGGGCTCCTTGCGGGCGAGGACCGGCAGGTCGGCGCGGATGTCGGAGGGGCTCACGCTCTCGGGGTAGAGCACCGGCAGCCGGTCTGAGGCGTCGTAGGCGAAGATACTGGTCGCGTGCTCGACGAGGTCCCCGAGGGGCCTGTCGTGGGTGTGCGGTGCGGTGCCCGGCGCGTGCTCGTGCTCGGTCGGGCTGCCGGGCAGGGTCGGCACCGGCTCGCCGCGGACGGCGACGGTCGCGCCGGCGGCCTCCTGCGCCCGCTGCACCTGCTCCTGCGTGCCGGTGAGGCCGACGTACGTCGTGGAGTAGCGGTCGAGCCACTGGCGCAGCCGCGGCCCGTCGTCGCGCGACGGGTCGGTGGTGACGAAGACGACGGCCGTCCGCTCGCGCAGCTCGGCGTCGACCGTGCGCAGCGCGGCGGTGATGTCGGCCATCGCGGTGGGGCACTCGTCGGGGCAGTCGGTGTAGCCGAAGTACAGCAGCGTCGGCCGCCCGGCGGTCTCCTCGGCGAAGTCGTACGCCCGGCCGCTGGTGTCGGTGAGCACGAACGACGGGCGCTCGACGACCTGGTCGGGCTCGCGCCCGTGCAGGCCGCTGCTCGTGGCGGCCGCGGTCTGGGGCGCGGTGCCGCAGCCCGCGAGCGCCAGGGCAGCGCTCACCGCCGCCGCTGCTGCCAGGACCCGTCGCACGCCCCGATCGTCTCAGCCGCCGGTCAGCGCCGCACCGCGGGCGAGCAGCAGGGCCACGTCGACGAGCGCCACGCCGATCGCCGCGAGGAACGGCCAGCGCCCGCCGCGGGCCAGCCCGCCCGCCGTGAGCAGCGCGGCGAGCGCCAGCGCCGCGGCGCCGCCCGCGCCCGGGTCGCCCGGGCCCACCGCCAGCACGGCGGTCGCCGCGAGCAGCAGCGCGACGGCCG
>CANKBT010000198.1 GCA_947479995.1 Frankiaceae bacterium
CACGACATCGCCATCGAGGTCGTCGGCGCCGCGACCGAGGACGACGCCGTCGAGGTCGGCCGCTCGGTCGCCCGCAACAACCTCTTCAAGTGCGCCGTCTTCGGCGAGGACCCGAACTGGGGGCGCGTGCTCGCCGCCGTCGGCACGACCGCAGCCGCCTTCGACCCGACCGCGCTCGACGTCCGCTTCAACGGCGTGCAGGTCTGCCTGGCCGGGGTCGCGCACGCCGACCCCGCCGAGGTCCGCTTCGAGGGCCGCGACGTGCACGTGCTCGTCGACCTGCACGCCGGCGACGCCACGGCGACGATCCGCACCAACGACCTCACGACCGCGTACGTGCACGAGAACTCGGCGTACTCCACGTGAGCACGGCATGAGCGCCGCCCGGGGGCACGTCGCCCTGCCCAAGGCCGCCGCGCTCGTCGAGGCGCTGCCGTGGCTCAAGACGTTCAGCGGCCGCACGATCGTCGTGAAGTACGGCGGCAACGCCATGACGAGCCCCGCGCTGCAGCAGGCCTTCGCCGAGGACGTCGTCTTCCTGCGCTACGCCGGCGTCCGCGTCGTCGTCGTGCACGGCGGCGGCCCGCAGATCACCGCGCACCTCGACCGGCTCGGCCTCGCCAGCGAGTTCCGCGGCGGCTTCCGCGTCACGACGCCCGAGGCCATGGAGGTCGTGCGCATGGTGCTGCTCGGCCAGGTCAACCCCGACGTCGTGTCGCTCGTCAACGCGCACGGGCCCTTCGCCGTCGGGCTGTCCGGCGAGGACGCCCGGCTGTTCACGGCCGAGCGCCGCGGGGCGCTGGTAGACGGCGCGCTGGTCGACGTCGGGCAGGTCGGCGAGGTCGTCGCCGTGGCGCCCTCGATCGTCGAGGCGCTGCTCGACGAGGGCAAGGTGCCGGTCGTCGCCACGGTGGCGCCGGGCGAGGACGGCCTGTCGTACAACGTCAACGCCGACACCGCGGCCGCCGCGCTGGCCGTGGCCCTCGGCGCCGAGAAGCTCGTCGTGCTCACCGACGTCGAGGGGCTCTACGCCGACTGGCCGTCGAGCGACGAGGTGCTCAGCGAGCTGACCGCCGCCGAGCTCGAGGCACTGCTGCCCGGGCTGGCGAGCGGGATGCTGCCGAAGATGGAGGCCTGCCTGCGGGCCGTGCGCGGCGGGGTGCCGCGCGCCCACGTGCTCGACGGCCGGGTCGGCCACAGCCTGCTGCTCGAGCTGTTCACCGACGAGGGGGTCGGCACGATGGTGGTGCCCGGATGAGCCGCACCCGGCAGTGGCAGGAGCGCTGGGACGCCGCGCTCATGGGCAACTACGGCACCCCGCAGGTGGCCCTCGCCCGCGGCGAGGGCGCCCGCGTCTGGGACGTCGACGGCCGCGAGTACCTCGACCTGTACGCCGGCATCGCCGTCAACGCGCTCGGCCACGCCCACCCGGCGGTGCGCGCCGCGGTCGACGCGCAGCTCGGCACGCTCGGCCACGTCAGCAACTTCGCCGTGAGCCGGCCCGTCGTCGAGCTGGCCGAGCGGCTGCAGGAGCTCACCGGCCTCGAGCGCGTGCTGTTCACCAACTCCGGCGCCGAGGCCAACGAGGCGGCGCTCAAGATCGCCCGCCGGCTGCGGCCCGGTGGCGGCTTCGTCGCCTGCGAGGGCGCCTTCCACGGCCGCACGATGGGCGCGCTCGCCGTCACCGGCCAGCCCGCCAAGCGCGCGCCGTTCGAGCCGCTCCCCGGCCCGGTCTCCTTCGTCCCGTACGGCGACGCCGACGCCCTCGCGGCCGCCGTCGGCTCGGGCACGGCGTCGGTCGTGCTGGAGCCGGTGCTCGGCGAGGCGGGCGTCGTCGTGCCGCCCGCCGGCTTCCTGGAGGCCGCCCGCGCGGCCTGCGACGCCGCCGGCGCGCTGCTGCACCTCGACGAGGTGCAGGGCGGCATCGGCCGCGCGGGCGCCTGGCTGTCGAGCAGCGTCACCGCGCCCGGCGTGGAGGCCGACGTCGTGACGCTGGCCAAGGGCCTCGGCGGCGGCCTGCCCATCGGCGCCGTGCTCGCCCGCGGCGAGGCGGCGCACGCGCTGCGCAAGGGCGACCACGGCACCACCTTCGGCGGCAACCCCGTCGCCTGCGCCGCCGCGCTCGCGGTCCTGCGCACCGTCGAGGACGACGGGCTGCTCGACGCCAGCACGAAGCTGGGGGAGCGGCTCGCCCGCGGCGTCGCGGCGCTGGAGCACCCGCTCGTGCAGGGCGTGCGCGGCGTCGGCCTGTGGCTCGGCGTGGTGCTCAGCGCGCCGGTGGCCGCCGAGGTCGAGCAGGCGGCCCGCGCCGCGGGCTTCCTGCTCAACGCGCCGGCGCCCGACGTGCTGCGCCTCGCGCCGCCGCTGGTGCTCACCGAGGAGCAGGCCGACGCCTTCCTGGCGGCCCTGCCGAGCGTCCTCGACGCGGTGCAGGCGAGCACTAGGGTCCGCGCATGACGACCGCTGCGACCCTGCCCGACGGCCGCTCGTGAGCGCCACCCGCGTCCTCGTCGTCGAGGACGACCCCAGCGTCCGGGGCCTGCTGCAGACCCTGCTCGCCGCCGAGGGCTACGACGTCACGACCGCCTCCGACGGCCTCGCCGGCCTGGTCAAGGTGTCCTCGGCGCGCCCCCAGCTGGTGCTGCTCGACCTGATGATGCCCGACCTCGGCGGCGTCCGGGTGCTGCAGGAGCTGCGCAACGACCCCGAGACCGAGGCCCTGCCGGTCATCGTCGTGACCGGCAAGCAGGACGCCCTGCCGGGCATGCGCGACCTGCTCGGGCCGGACAACGTCTTCCTCAAGCCGTTCGCCGTGGCCGAGCTGCTGCACCGCGTCAGCGTCGTCACCGGCGGCCCCGACGACCCGGACGGACCGCCGTGACCAGCACGACCGCCGCGAGCCCGGCCCCCCGGCACCTGCTCGCCGACGACGACCTCTCGCCCGCCGAGCAGGCCGAGGTCCTCGACCTCGCCGCCGCCCTCAAGGCGCAGCGGTACGACGGCCCGAGGCCGCTCGCCGGCCGCGCGGTCGCCGTCGTCTTCGAGAAGCCGAGCACCCGCACGCGGCTGTCCTTCGAGGTCGGCCTCGCCGAGCTCGGCGCCCACCCGGTCGTCGTCGACGCCTCGAGCAGCCAGCTCGGCCGCGGCGAGAGCATCGAGGACACCGCGCGCGTGCTGTCGCGCTACGTCTCCGCCATCGTCCTGCGCACCTTCGGCCAGGACCGCCTGGAGGCGCTGGCCGCCGCGAGCAGCGTCCCGGTCGTCAACGCGCTCACCGACGCCTACCACCCGTGCCAGCTGCTGGCCGACCTGCAGACCGTGCGCGAGCGGCTCGGCGGCACGCAGGGCCGCACGCTCGCCTACCTCGGCGACGGCGCGAACAACATGGCGCACAGCTACCTGCTCGGCGCGGCCACCGCCGGCATGCACGTGCGCGTCGGCGCCCCCGAGGGCTACCTGCCCGACCCCGGGGTCGTGGCCCGCGCCCGCGCGCTCGGCACCGACGTGCTCGTCACCAGCGACCCCGCCGAGGCCGCGGCCGGCGCGGACGTGCTCGCCACCGACGTCTGGGTGTCGATGGGCCAGACCGGTGCCGAGCTGCGCCGCCGCGACCTCGCCCCGTACGCCGTCGACGAGGCCGCCGTCGCCGCCGCCTCGCCGGAGGCGGTCGTCCTGCACTGCCTGCCCGCGCACCGCGGCGAGGAGATCGCCGCCTCGGTCGTCGACGGCCCCCGCTCCGCGGTCTGGGACGAGGCCGAGAACCGCCTGCACGCCCAGAAGGCGCTGCTGACCTGGCTGCTCGCCCAGGGCGCGCGGGCCTGACGTGACCACCTCCACCCCGCTGACGCGGGCCGCCCGGCTGGCGCTCGTCGCCGAGCTGCTCGAGGCGCAGGCCGTCGGCAGCCAGGTCGAGCTCGGCCGGCTGCTCGCCGGCCGCGGCGTGCAGGTCACGCAGGCGACCGTCAGCCGCGACCTCGAGGAGCTCGGCGCCGTCAAGGCCCGCACCCCCGGCGGCATGGCCTACGTCGTGCCGCCCGAGGGGCAGCCGCGCGCCGGCACCGCCGCGGCCGTCGACAGCCGGCTGTCGCGCCTGCTCGAGGAGCTGCTCGTCTCGGCGGAGGCGACCGGCCCGCTGGTCGTCCTGCGCACGCCGCCCGGCGGCGCCCACTTCCTCGGCTCCGCGCTCGACCGCGCGGGCCTGCCCGAGGTCGCCGGCACCGTCGCCGGCGACGACACGATCCTGCTCGTCACCCGCACCCCCGCCGACCCCTCGGCCGGCGCCCTGGCGGAGCGCCTGCTCCGCCTGGCCGAGCACACCACCCCCGAGCACACCCCCACCACGCACGAGGAAGGCACCGCGCTGTGAAGGACCGCATCGTCCTGGCGTACTCCGGAGGCCTCGACACCTCCGTCGCCATCGGCTGGATCGCGAACGAGACCGGCGCCGAGGTGGTCGCGGTCGCGGCCGACGTCGGCCAGGGCGGCGAGGACCTCGAGGTCATCCGCCAGCGCGCGCTCGACTGCGGCGCGGTCGAGGCCGTCGTCGCCGACGTGCGCGACGAGTTCGCCGACGACTTCTGCCTGCCGGCGCTGCAGGCCAACGCGCTGTACATGAGCCGCTACCCGCTCGTGTCGGCGCTGTCGCGGCCGCTCATCGTCAAGCACCTCGTGGCCGCCGCGCGCCAGCACGGCGCCTCGACGGTCGCGCACGGCTGCACGGGCAAGGGCAACGACCAGGTGCGCTTCGAGGTCGGCATCGGGGCGCTCGCGCCCGAGCTGCGCTGCCTCGCCCCGGTCCGCGACAGCGGCATGACGCGCGACAAGGCGATCGCCTTCGCCGAGGAGCGGGGCCTGCAGATCGACGTCACGAAGAAGTCGCCGTACTCGATCGACCAGAACGTCTGGGGCCGCGCGGTCGAGACCGGCTTCCTCGAGGACCCGTGGAACGCACCGGTCGAGGACGTCTACTCCTACACGCAGGCCCCCGGCACCGCCGCAGGTCCGGACGAGGTGACGATCTCCTTCGTCGACGGCGTGCCGACGGCGCTCGACGGCCGCCCCGTCACGGTGCTCCAGGCCATCGAGGAGCTCAACCGCCGCGGCGGCGCCCAGGGCGTCGGGCGGCTCGACATGGTCGAGGACCGCCTCGTCGGCATCAAGAGCCGCGAGGTCTACGAGGTGCCCGGCGCGCAGGTGCTGCTCACCGCCCACCGCGAGCTCGAGGACCTCACGGTCGAGCGCGACCTCGCCCGCTTCAAGCGCACCGTCGAGCAGCGCTGGGCCGAGCTGGTCTACGACGGCCTGTGGTTCTCGCCGCTCAAGCGCGCGCTCGACGACTTCCTCGCCTCCTCGCAGCGCCACGTCACCGGCGAGGTGCGGCTCGTGCTGTCCGCCGGCACCGCCACGCCCACCGGCCGCCGCAGCGACGCCTCCCTGTACGACTACGCGCTCGCCACCTACGACGCCGGCGACACCTTCGACCAGTCGCTCGCCAAGGGCTTCGTCGAGCTGTGGGGCATGCCGAGCCGGCTCGCCTCGGCCCGCGACCTCCGGCTGCACGACGCCCCCGGGCGCGGCGCCGGCCCGGCGTGAGCGACGCCCCCGCCGGCGGCGCCCCGGCCGGGCTGTGGGGCGGCCGCTTCTCCGGCGGCCCGGCCGACGCGATGGCCGCCCTGTCGCTGAGCACCCACTTCGACTGGGCGCTGGCGCCGTACGACCTCGCCGGCAGCCGCGCGCACGCCCGCGTCCTGCACCGGGCGGGCCTGCTCGACGACGCGGAGCTGGCCGCGATGCTCGACGGCCTCGACGGGCTGGCCGCCGACGTCGCCTCGGGCGCCTTCGCGCCCGTGCCGGCCGACGAGGACGTCCACACCGCCCTGGAGCGCGGTCTGGTCGAGCGGCTCGGCGACCTCGGCGGCAAGCTGCGCGCCGGCCGCTCGCGCAACGACCAGGTCGCCACCGACCTGCGCCTGTACCTGCGCGACCACGCCCGGCAGGTCGTCGTGCAGGTCGCCGCG
>CANKBT010000199.1 GCA_947479995.1 Frankiaceae bacterium
ACCGCGTCGCGCCGCACCGAGCAGGCGGCGGTCGCCCCGGTCACGCCGCTCGACGTCGCCGTGCTGCAGGTCGCGGGCGCGGTGGCCGAGCCGCGGCCCCCGGACGCCCGCGACAGCCCGCTCGGCTTCCCGGAGCCGCCGCCGCCCGGAGAGGGGGGCTTCGCGTTCGCGCTCGAGCGCGGCGGCGAGCCCGTGGCCTACGACCCGTGCCGGCCGGTGCACTTCGTCGTGCGGCCCGACGGCGCACCGCCCGGGTCGCGGGCGCTGCTCGACGCCGCCCTCGCCCGGCTGAGCCGCGCGACCGGGCTGCGGTTCGTCGACGACGGCACGACGACCGACGCGCCGTCGGTCGAGGGCCGCGCGCCCCTGGTGCCCGACGGCTCGCGCCACCAGCCGGTGCTCGTCGCGTGGTCCGACGAGGACGAGCTCCCGCTGCTGCGCGGCGGCACGGCCGGGGTCGGCGGCAGCACGGCGGTGACCAGCCCGCAGGGCACGCGCTACGTCACCGGCCAGGTCGTCTTCGACACCGACGACCTCGGCGGCCCGGGCGGCGACCCGGTCGCCGACGCGGCGGTGCACCTGCACGAGCTGGCGCACGTCCTCGGCCTGGGGCACGTCGACGACGAGGACGACCTCATGGCGCCGGTCTACGCCGGCCGGCCGGGCCAGGACGCGCTGAGCGACGGGGCGCTGCGCGGCCTCGCCCAGCTCGGCACCGGCCCCTGCTTCCGCTGACGCGCTAGCGCGCCGCGCGCCCCACGGCGTGCAGGTGCCCGAGCGCCTGGCGGTACGACGCGAGAAGGCCCGTCTCGAGGTAGCTGACGCCGCGCGCGCGGCAGAACGCCTCGACGAGCGGCTGCGCGCGCCGCAGGTTGTGCCGCGGCATGCTCGGGAACAGGTGGTGCTCGATCTGGTAGTTCAGCCCGCCGAGCGCGACGTCGACGACGCGGCCGGGGCGGACGTTGCGGGACGTCAGCACCTGCGCGCGCAGGTGGTCCTGCGCCTGCGCGTCGGTGAGCGTCGGCATGCCCTTGTGGTTGGGCGCGAACGACAGGCCGAGGTAGAGGCCGAACACGCCCTGGTGGACGGCGAAGAAGGCGAGCGCCATCGGCAGCGGCAGCACCCACAGCACGACCCCGACGTACGCGACGAGGTGGGTGAGCAGCAGCGCGAGCTCGAGGCGGCGGACCCCGCCGTCCTTCGTGCGGGTGGCGCGCAGGCTGGACACCTGCAGGTTGACGCCCTCGAGCAGCAGCATCGGCAGGAACAGCACGCCCTGCCAGCGCGTGACGAAGCGGGCGACGCCCGCGCGGCCCGCGGCCTGCCGCTCGACGAACACCAGCGCGCCCGGCGCGAGGTCGGGGTCGAGCTCGACGTGGTTGGGGTGGGCGTGGTGCGCGTCGTGCTTGTCGTTCCACCAGCCGAAGCCCAGGCCGATGGCGAGGTCGCCGACGAGCAGGCCGATGGCGCTGCTGCCGCGCGTGCCGCGCAGCACCTGGTGGTGCCCGGCGTCGTGGCCGAGGAAGCCGAGCTGGGTCGAGGCGATGCCGAGCCAGGCGGCGACCGCGAGCTGCCACCAGCTGTCGCCCAGCAGCGCGAACGCCACCCAGCCCGCGACGAAGGCGGTGACGACGACCGCGGCGGTGCGGGCGTAGGCGGCGTGCCGCGGCTCCATGAGGCCCGCGGCCTTCACCTCGCGGCGCAGGTCGGCGAAGTCGTGGCGCGGGCGTGCGGGGGCGGCGGCGAGCGAGGTCATGCGGCTCCAGGGCGTGGTGCGGGTGAAGGGTCACCGCGAGGGCCGGAGCGACTGCTCGTGGTCTGCCCGCTCCCGCCCGGAGCACGCCCCGGGGGTCAGGCGGCTGCCGGGGCGAGCCGCTCGAGGTGCGCCAGCTCGGTGCCCATCCACTCCACGATCCGGTCGACGTCGGGCATGACGGCCCGGTCGGCGAGCACGCCGACGTCGAGGTGCCCGCGGTAGCTCATGACCGTGATGTTCAGGCCCATGCTGTCGGTGATCGCCGAGACCGGGTACGTCGCGAGCAGCCGGGCGCCGGCCATGTACAGGTCGAACTGCGGGCCGGGCACGTTGGACACGACGAGGTTCCACGTCGGGGCGACGACGCCCTGCGCGCCGAGGCGCAGCGCGAGGCGCGCCGCGCGGTTGAACAGCGCCGGCGGGATGAAGTGGTTGACGTCGGCGAGCAGGTCGGCCGGCAGCGCCTTGTGCCGCGTCTTCATCACGGTCAGGTCGGTCGAGGTCGCCCGCAGCCGCTGCACCGGGTCGTCGTGCTGCGTGTGCAGGCTGGCCCCGAGCATCAGGATGCGGTTGCCGTACGTCATGGACTGCTCGGGCGTGCGCACCGAGACCGGCACCTGCGCGACGAGCGGGCTGTCGGGCAGGGCGTCGTGCTCGACGAGCCACTGGCGCACCGCGCCGGCGCACAGCGAGACGACGACGTCGTTGACGGTCACGCCGTACGCCGCCTTCACCGCCTTGACGCGGTCGAGGTCGATCTGCCCGAAGGCGAAGGCGCGGTCGGGCGTGAGCCGGCCGGTGAACGGCGTCGCGGGCGCGGTCTGCGAGGGGCGCACCGGCCGCTCGGGGTCGCGGTGCAGCAGCCGGTCGACGCGCCCGGCGGCCCGCCCGACGCGGGCGACGAGGGGCAGGCCGGCGAGGGTCGACTCGTCGAGGTGGGCGATGGTCGCCGGCACCGCGCGCAGCCGGCGGAACGGGTGGCGGACGGCGCCGTACGCGGCCCGCGCGACGAGCGCGGGCGCACCGGGGTGCGGGTCGAGCTGCGGCGCGGCCTGCGGCGGCGTCGGGGCGACCTCGGGGGACAGGTCGAGCAGCATGCCGAGCACCTCGGCGCCGGAGACGCCGTCGATCACCGCGTGGTGGATCTTGCTGTAGAGCCCGACCCGGCCCTCGGGCAGCCCGGAGACGACGTACAGCTCCCACAGGGGGTGCGCGCGGTCGAGGCGCCGCGAGTGCAGGCGCGCGACCTGGCGGGCGAGCTGCGCGTCGCTGCCGGGCGCGGGCAGCGCGATCTCGCGGACGTGGAACTCGAGGTCCGGCTCGGCGTGCACCCAGTACGGGTAGTCCAGCCCCAGCGGCACCTCGGCCAGGCGCCACGACAGGGGCGGCACGAGCGGCAGCCGGGCGGCGACGAGCTCGCGCACGTGCTCGACGGTGAGGGTGCCGGTCGGGGTCGTCGACGGGTCGTAGACGGCGAGGCTGCCGACGTGGCCGCACTGGCGGTCGTCCTCGATGGCGAGGAACTGCGCGTCGAGGCTGGTGAGCTGGCGGATCACGGCGGAGGGCCCTCCCGGGGCACGGCGAGCTGGTCAGCGCGACCAACGTGAGACGCCCGTCGCAGTGACGGCCGGGCCCCCGGAGGAGGCGCGCGCGGCCCCCGGCAGACTGGCCCGGTGACGTCCCGCCGCGTGGTCGAGCACGCGCAGGTGCTGCGCGCGGCCGACGCGCTGTTCACGCGCACCGGCCGGCTCGACATGGACGAGCTCGCGCGGGCCGTGGCCGTCAGCCGGGCCACGCTCTACCGGGTCGTGCGCAGCCGCGACCTGCTCCTCGGCGAGGTGCTGTGGCAGAAGGGCCGGGCCACCACGCTGTGGGCCGAGCGCACCGCGCAGGGGTCGGGCGCCGACCGGCTCGTGCACGTCGCGCGGCTGTTCAACGAGCGCGTCGTGGCCGACGAGTCCCTGCGCACGCTGCTGCAGGAGGACCCGGCGACGGCGTTCCGCGTGCTGTTCGGCCCCGAGGTGCGGGTGCACGTGCGCTTCGTGGAGCTGTGGCGCGGGGTGCTCCAGCGCGAGGTCGACGCGGGCACGCTCGCCCTCGGCCTGGACCTCGACGCGCTCGCCTACGTCTTCGTCCGGGTCGGCGAGTCGATCATCTACGCCGACCTGCTGGGCGGCCGCCAGCCCGACCTCGACGTCGCCGAGGTGGTGCAGCGGGCACTGCTCGCAGCGGGCACCCCGCCGGCCTGACCCGCCCGCGGACGGGGCCGGGACGACCGGTCGGCGTGTCCGGGATGCCCGGCTCGTCCCGCTGTTGAGACGGGCGTCGCACGTCCGCCGTCCCCTCTGGTGACGCAGGTCACGCTGTGCCAACGTCCGGCTCGCAGCACCCGGGACCCCCCTCCCGGCCCCCTCCCGCACGTCCCGCCTCCCCCTCGAAGGACCCCCATGCGCATGCTGTCCCGCACCACCCTCGCCGCCACGGCGCTCGCCGCCGTCGTGGCGGCGCCGCTCGCGCTGCAGGCCTCCCCGGCCGCCGCCGCGAGCCCGTACGAGAAGGGCCCGGCCCCCACGCTGTCGTCGCTCGACGCCTCGCGCGGCCCGTTCGCCACCGCCTCGGTGAGCGTCAGCGACTTCTCCACGACCGGCTTCGGCTCGGCGACGATCACCTACCCGACGGCCGCCGGCACGTACGGCGGGGTCGCCGTCTCGCCGGGCTACACCGCCGACGAGTCGACCATCGCCTGGCTCGGCCCGCGCGTGGCCTCGCACGGCTTCGTCGTCATCACCTTCAACACCCAGTCGCGGTACGACCAGCCGTCGGCCCGCGGCGACCAGCTGCTCGCCGCGCTCGACTACCTCACCCAGCGCAGCAGCGTGCGCACCCGCGTCGACGCGGCCCGCCTCGCGGTGATGGGCCACTCGATGGGCGGCGGCGGCACGCTCGAGGCGGCCAAGGACCGGCCGGCCCTGAAGGCGACCGTCGGCCTCACGCCGTGGAACACCGACAAGACCTGGTCCGAGGTGGTCAGCCCCTCGCTCATCATCGGCGCCGAGGACGACTCGGTCGCCCCGGTGAGCAGCCACTCGATCCCGTTCTACGGCAGCCTCACGCGCGTGCCGGAGAAGGCGTACGTCGAGCTCGGCGGCGCCAGCCACTTCGCGCCGAACAGCCCCAACGCCCTCATCGGCCGCTACAGCGTGGCCTGGCTCAAGCGCTTCGTGGACGAGGACACCCGATACAGCCAGTTCCTGTGCCCCGGCCCGTCGGTGTCGTCCTTCGGCTCGGTCTCGGACTACCGGGCCACCTGCGCGATCTAGTCCCCCCCGGCTCCCCGCGCCCCTGCCACGACGACGTGGCGGGGGCGCGGTGGTGCGCGGCCACAGGCCGGTGCGGGTCAGCCGAAGCGGCCGTGCACGTAGTCGGCGGTGCGCGGGTCGCGGGGGTGCTCGAAGACCTGCGTCGTCCGGCCGTGCTCGACGACGTGGCCGGGAGTGCCGGCCTCGGCCAGGAAGAAGGCGCAGGCGTCCGAGACGCGCTGCGCCTGCTGCATGTTGTGCGTGACGATGACGATGGTGACCTCGTGCGCGAGCTCGCCGATGGTCTGCTCGATGCGGCGCGTCGACGTCGGGTCGAGCGCCGAGCACGGCTCGTCCATGAGCAGCACGCGCGGGCGGACCGCCAGCGAGCGCGCGATGCACAGGCGCTGCTGCTGGCCGCCGGACAGTCCGCCGCCGGGCATGCGGAGGCGGTCGCGCACCTCCTTCCACAGCCCGGCCTTCGACAGGCACTCCTCGACCAGGTCGTCGCGGACGGACGGCGCGGCCCTGGTGCCGGTGAGCTTCAGCCCGGCCAGGACGTTGTCGTAGATCGACATCGCCGGGAACGGGTTGGGCTTCTGGAAGACCATGCCGACCGCGCGCCGGGCCTCGGTGAGGCGCCGGCCGCGGGCGTAGAGGTCGTCGCCGTCGAGCAGCACCTCGCCGGCCAGCGACGCCGAGGGCACGAGCTCGTGCATCCGGTTGAGGATGCGCAGGAAGGTCGACTTGCCGCAGCCGGAGGGGCCGATGAGGGCGGTGACCTCGCCGGGCAGCATGTCGAGGTCGACGCGGTCGAGCACCTTGTGGTCGCCGAACCAGGCGGAGACGCCGCGGGCGGACAGGCCGGCGAGCGGGCCCGCGGTCGGCGGTGCGGTGAGGGCGGGCGAAGTGG
>CANKBT010000200.1 GCA_947479995.1 Frankiaceae bacterium
GCCGTGTACGCCGAGAGCGGCTACGAGCAGTCCGTCCGCACGCTGGCCCAGGTCAGCCTGGCCAGCGACGGCGTCTTCGGCGAGGACTCCGGCGCCCTCCAGCTCGGCATGGTCAGCGGGGACGTGCGCCGCGGCTACGTCGTCACGCTGGCCGTGGGTGTCGACACGACCACGGCCCCGAGCGGTGGACAGATCGGGGGCAGCGGCGCGCCCGCCGGTGCGCCCCCGGGCGGTGCCCCGCCCCGCCGCTGACCGGCCGACGCTCGGCGGGCGGGCTCACAGGCTCCTGGCAGGTGCGCGCAGGCCCGCGCACAGGTCCGGGACGCACGGTGAGCAGGCACCGGGGCGGCGCCCGCCGCCCCTCGACCACCAGGAGAGCTGCCATGAGCGAGACCACCACCCCGCGCCCTGCCGGCGCCGCCCGCCGGGCCGGCTGGGCCGTCGGCCTGCTGACCGCCGGCGCGATCGGGGGCGCCGCGCTCGGCGTGCTCCCGGCCGCGTTCGCCCAGGACTCCGCACCGGCGCCGTCGACCCCGTCGGCCGAGGCCCCCGCCACCCCGGGCGAGCGTCCCGGGCGCAGCGAGACGCCGCTGACCGGCGACGTCGCGGCGAGCGTCGAGGAGGCCGTCCTGGCCGCGCACCCGGGTGCCACGGTCGACCGCCTCGAGACGAACGACGGCGGCGAGTCGGCGTACGAGGCGCACCTCACCACCGCCGAGGGCGAGCGGCTCACCGTCTTCGTCGACGAGTCCTTCGCGGTCGTCGGCGAGGAGGCCGGCCGCGGCGGGCGGGGGCCCGGCGGCCCGGGCGGACGGGGCGGCGACTGCCCCGAGCCCGGCGGGGCCGACGACAACGCCACCACTCCCGAGCCCGAGGCCAGCGCGGAGGGCACCGCCTTCGTCGCGTGACACCCGGACCGCACGCCACCGCCCGTCCCCGGCACCCGGGGACGGGCGGTGGCCCGTCCGGGGCGCCCTCGCGCGGCACGGCCGGGCGCGACGACGGACGGCCGGGGCCGGGCGGTGCCGACGGTCAGCCGAGGCGACGGCCGGGCAGGCCCGCGCCGCTCAGCGGCGCTCCTGCGCGCCGGGCGGCAGCCGCAGCACGTAGCCGACGCCGCGCAGCGTGTGCAGCAGACGCGGCTCCCGGGTGTCGAGCTTGCGCCGCAGGTAGGAGACGTAGGACTCGACGACGTTGGCGTCACCGCCGAAGTCGTAGTGCCAGACGTGGTCGAGGATCTGCGCCTTGGACAGCACGCGGCCGGGGTTCTGCAGGAAGTAGCGCAGCAGGTTGAACTCGGTGGGCGACAGGGCGACGGCCTCGCCGTCCTTCCACACCTCGTGGCTGTCCTCGTTCATCTCCAGGTCGGCGAAGACCAGGCGCGACCCCGCGGCCTGCAGCGGGCCGCCGGTGCCGCGGCGCAGCACCGCGCGGATGCGGGCCACGACCTCCTCCAGCGAGAACGGCTTGGTGACGTAGTCGTCGCCGCCGAGCGTCAGGCCGGTGACCTTGTCCTCGGTGCCGTCCTTGGCCGTGAGGAACAGCACCGGCACGCGGGTGCCCTCGCCGCGCAGCCGGCGCACGACCTCGAAGCCGTCGAGCTCGGGCATCATCACGTCGAGCACGACCAGGTCCGGCCGGAACGAGCGCGCGACGGTCAGCGCCTGCCGGCCGTCCGACGCCGTGGCGACCTCGAACCCGGAGAAGCGCAGCGCGACCGACAGCAGCTCGAGGATGTTGGGCTCGTCGTCGACGACGAGCAGGCGGGCCTCGGGTGCGGACGAGGGTGACGTCATGGGCCCATGGTGCGGCGGCGGGCTGTGACGGGCCTGTGAGCCCGCTGCGAGGCCGTCCACAGCCCGGTCACAGGCAGTCGCGCCACACTCGGCAGGTGCTCCGCGACCGCCTGGCCCTCGTCCCGCTGCGGGTGCGCCTGGTCGCCGCGGTGCTGGCGCTGTCGTCCGTGGCGCTCGCCGCCAGCGCGCTGCTCTCGACGAGCGTGCTCCGGGGCTACCTGCTCGACCGGGTGGACGGCGAGCTGCGCGCGGCGACCGCCGAGGCGCCGCGGCCGCGCGGCGGCGTCGCCTGCGGTGACCTGGGCACCGGCGCGCCCGGGGCGTTCGGACCGGGCCGCGGGCCCGAGCGCGGCTCCGGTGGGGACCGCGCCGGCGACGGTCCGGGCGGGCCCAGCCCGTTCAGCCGGTTCTACGTCGTGTACGAGCAGGCCGACGGCGTCGCCTGCTACCTGCCGTCGGGCGACGGCGCGCCCGACCTGCCCGAGGACCCGCCCTCCGACGCGCCCTTCAGCGTCGACGCGGTCGAGGGCGGCGCCCGCTGGCGGGTGGTGGTCGAGGCGCAGCCGGACGGCGGCAGCCTCACGGTCGCGACGACGCTGACCGGCGTCGAGGACACCGTCGGGCGGCTGCTGGCCATCCAGGCCGCGGTCTCGGTCGGCCTGCTGGCGCTGCTGGCGGGCGCCAGCCGCGCCGTGGTGCGCCGCAGCCTGCGTCCGCTGCGCGAGGTCGAGCGCACCGCTGCCGGGATCGCGGCCGGCGACCTCACGCACCGGGTGCCCCGGCAGGACGACCGCACCGAGGTCGGCCGGCTGGCGACCGCCTTCAACGCGATGCTGAGCCGCCTCGAGGGGTCCTTCCGCGCGCAGCAGGGCAGCGAGGCCGCCGCCCGTGCGTCCGAGGCGCGGATGCGGCGCTTCGTCGGCGACGCGAGCCACGAGCTGCGCACCCCGCTCACCAGCATCCGCGGCTTCGCCGAGCTCTACCGCTCCGGCGCGGTGCAGCCGGGGGAGGACCTCGACCGGGTGATGGCACGCGTCGAGGGGGAGGCGACGCGCATGGGTTCGCTGGTCGACGAGCTGCTGCTGCTGGCCCGCCTCGACCAGCACCGGCCGCTCGAGACGCGGCCGGTCGACCTGCTGGCGCTCGCGGCCGACGCGGTGCAGGACGCCCGCGCCCTCGGCGTGGACGTCGTGCTGCAGGGCGAGCCCGTCGTCGTGCACGGGGACGAGGGGCGGCTGCGCCAGGTGCTCGTCAACCTGCTGGGCAACGCCCGCGCGCACACGCCGCCGGGCACGCGCGTCGTCGTGCGGGTGAGCGCGGACGGGGTGCGGGCTCGCGTCGAGGTGCAGGACGACGGGCCGGGACTCACCCCTGAGCAGGCCGACCGCGCCTTCGAGCGCTTCTACCGCGCCGACGCGTCGCGGACCCGGGCGTCCGGCGGCTCGGGCCTCGGCCTGTCGATCGTCGCCGCCGTGGCCGAGGCGCACGGCGGCCGGGCCGGTGTCCGGCCCGCACCCGGTGGCGGTGCCACCTTCACGGTCGAGCTGCCCCTCGCGCCCGGCGACGCGGCACCGGAGGCGGGGCTGCGGCGCCGTGACGACTAGCTCCCACCACCGGCGCCGCGACTCCACGGGCGCGGCCCGGGAGACCGTCCCCGGCGGCCGGCGGGCCCCGGCAGGGCGAGGTCCAGCCGCACCCGCCCCAGGACGCGGAACCCGCTCGCGCGACGACGTGCTCCAGGCCTACGGTCCCCGCGTGACCTGCGCCCCGCTCAGTGCAGGTGCCGCCGCCAGTCGGCCGGCACCTTGCCGGCCGGCCCGGGCACGGGCTGGTCGGCCGGGCGGCTCGTCGGCGGCGTGAGCGGCGCGAGCTCGGCGTACGCCTGCGCGTCGTAGTCCCACGCCCAGTCCTCGCCGGGCTCGAAGCTCTGCACGACCGGGTGGCCGCTGCTGCGCCAGTGCGCGCTCGCGTGCTGCGACGGCGAGGAGTCGCAGCAGCCGACGTGCCCGCACGCCGCGCAGCGGCGCAGGTGCACCCACCAGCCGCCGCCCTGCCCGGCCAGGCACTCGGCGCAGCCCGTGCCGCTCGGCGGTGCGCTCGTCCCCGTCATCGGTCCCCCCTGGTCCGGCGCTCGTGCGCCTCGGCGTGCCCCTTGCGGCGGTGCACCAGCGTCATGACGGCGACGACGAGGCCGCCGACGAGCAGCCCGAGCAGGGCGCTGGCGGCCGTGTTGACCAGCCAGCCGGCGACGCCGCCGACGGCGCCCAGCGCGTCGTGCGCGGCCTCCTCGAGGTGGTGCACCGCGTCGTACAGCGGGTGGAAGCCGAGGTCGTCCGAGCCGACGAGCAGGATGTGGCCGCCGACCCAGAGCATGGCCGCGGTGCCGATGACGGTCAGCGCCGACAGCAGCTTCGGCATGCCCTGCACGAGGCCGCGGCCGAGCTTCGCGGTGCCGGCGCTGTCGCGCTGCGCGAGCGACAGGCCGACGTCGTCCATCTTCACGATCAGCGCGACGACCCCGTACACGAGCACGGTGATGGCGAGCGCCACGACCACCAGGATGATCGCGCGCGACAGGAAGGCCTCGTCGGCGACCTCGTCGAGGCTGATGACCATGATCTCGGCCGACAGGATGAAGTCGGTGCGCACCGCGCCCTTGACGATCGTGTCCTCGTCCGGCGGGGCCGCGTCCTGCGCGGCGTCGGCGTCGCCGTGGCCGGTCACGCGGTGCCAGAGCTTTTCGGCGCCCTCGTAGCAGAGGTAGGTGCCGCCGAGCATGAGGATCGGCGTGAGCAGGTCCGGCAGGAACTCGCTGAGCAGCAGGATCGCCGGCAGGATGACGAGCAGCTTGTTGCGCAGCGAGCCGACCGCGATGCGCCGGATGATCGGCACCTCGCGCTGCGCGGCGATGCCCTGGACGTACTGCGGGGTGACGGCGGTGTCGTCGACGACGACGCCCGCGGCCTTGACGCCGGCGCGGGCGGCCGCGGCGCCGATGTCGTCGACCGAGGCCGCCGCGGCCCGGGCGAGCACCGCGACGTCGTCGAGCAGGGCGACGAGTCCACCAGCCACAGCAGGTCCTCCAGGTCGGGCGGGTGCCCACCGTAGTGCGGCGGGCGCTCCCTGCCCTGTGCCCCTCGGCGCGCCTGCCTACCGGCCGGGCGGCCGTACCGGGGGCGCCGGCTCAGGCCGGGCCGTCCCCGTCGTGCACGGGAGCGGCGGACACGGCGTCCAGCCGGGCGAGGACCTCGCCGGGGAGTGCGAGCCGGGCTGCGACGGCGTTCTCCCGCAGCCGCGACGCGCGCGTCGTGCCCGGCAGCGGCACGACGGGCAGGCCGGCGCGGCGCCCGCGCTCGTGCACCCACGCGAGGGCCACCTGCCCGGTCGTCGCGCCGAGGGCCGCGGCGGTCTCGCGCAGCGCCGCGGTCAGCGGGCCCGCCGCGCCCCCGAGCACGTCGCCGTGGTCGAGGGGCGAGTGGGCCACGAGCGCGGTGCCGCCCTCGGCGAGCACCGGCAGCAGGGCCTCGACCTCGCGCCGCGCCAGCGACCACGCCTCCTGCACGGCCGCGACCGGGTGCACGGCGCGCGCCCGGCGGACGTCGTCGGCGCGGACCCCGGACAGGCCCAGCGCGCGGACCTTGCCCTGCTGGACCAGCTCGGCCATGGCGCCGACGGTCTCCTCGACGGGGGTGGCGTCGCTGCGGTGGTGCAGGTAGTAGAGGTCGAGGGCCTCGACGCCGAGGCGGCGCAGGCTGCCCTCGACGGCGGTGCGCACCGTCGCGGCGTCGGCGCGCACGTGCCAGTCGTCGAAGCGGCCGGACGGGCCCCGGTAGACGCCGAACTTGCTGCACAGCAGCACCTGGTCGCGGACGCCGCCGAGCGCCCGGCCGACCAGCTCCTCGTTGCCGTACAGCTCCGCGGTGTCGAGCAGCACGACCCCGAGCTCGACCGCGGTGCGCACGAGTGCCGCGGGGTCGCGGTCGTCGTCGCCGGGCGCCTCCGCCAGGCGCATCAGCCCGAGGCCCTGCTCCGGCCACCCGCCGGGCGGCCAGGGCGCGCCGGCGGTCACCGCCGGCTGCGCCGCACCGCCGCCGCGCCGGCGACGAGCACGGCGCCGGCGGCGAGGGGGAGCGCCGGCCCGGTGGCCGCGAGCCC
>CANKBT010000201.1 GCA_947479995.1 Frankiaceae bacterium
CCGCTAGGCTCGCCTGCGGTGGCGTGTCCGAGCGGCCGAAGGAGCACGCCTCGAAAGCGTGTGACGGTGCAAGCCGTCCGTGGGTTCAAATCCCACCGCCACCGCCATGCACCACCGCGCAGGCACCACTGCGCCCGCACCACCGGCAGCCCCGCAGGTCGTCAGACCGGCGGGGCTGACTCGCGTCCGGGGCTGGTCCGCCGCCCACCGGGCAGTGGGACCTCGCGCGGGTCGCGGTCGCGCTCGCCCTGCTGGCCGGGGCGTCGCCCTGCACCGCAGCGCGACTGCCCGACCCGCACGCGGGTAGCCCGAGGGCATGTCTGACACCACGAGCAAGGCCCGCGAGGCCCGGCGCACCGCCAAGCTGGCGCTCGGCGCCGTCCTGCTGGTCCTGCTGACGATCTTCGCCGTCAGCAACAGCGACAGCACCGACATCGACTTCCTGGTCGGCGACCCGGTCGAGGTGCCGCTCATCCTCGTCCTGCTGGTCACCGCCGTGCTCGGCGCCGTGATCTACGAGCTGTTCCGCTTCACCCGCGCCCGCCGCTAGGCAAGCGGCCCAGAGCGCGGGCTCAGCGCCGGGCGACCGACCGCCGCCGCAGGCGGCGGGCCCGGCGCACGAGCGCGACCTGCAGCTCGGACAGCCGGCCGTCGTCGGCGCGCGCCCGGCGGGCCGCGTCGAGGTCGAGCACGACGGCGCCGCTCGGCGGCACGGCGCGCGCGGGGCGGTACGCCGTGTGCTCGTCGAACGGCAGGACGACGCTCACGAGGCGACCCGCGGCGCGGGCGCCTCGACGGTCGGCTCGACGTCGAAGACGCCGGCCAGGCCGGCCAGCGCGAGCAGGCGCTGGCACTGCGTCGAGCAGCCGCGCAGCGTCAGCAGGCCGCCCTGGCGCCAGGCCTGCCGGTGCACGTCGAGCAGCACGGTCATGGCCTGCGCGTCGAGGAAGCGGCACTCGGACAGGTCGAGCACCAGCTGCGACGGGCGCTCGGCCAGCGCGTCCTCCAGCTGCTGGCGCAGCTGCGGGAGGGTGGCGATGTCGAGCTCGTGGGTCACCTGCAGCACGCGGACGCCGGTCGTGGCGGCGGTGGGGGCGGTGCGGTCGCTGAGCACGGTCATGCGGGCCTCCTCGGGTCGTGACGCCGAGACTCGTCGAGGGGTGCGACGACGGCTCTGCGACGACGTGTCAGTCCCGTGACGTCCCGTCGCGGTCCGCGCCGCCCGGCATGATGGGCGGGTGACCGCGGTGCTGGTGGTGGAGGACGACGACCGCATCCGGCTGTCGCTGACGCTCGCGCTCGAGGACGAGGGCTACGACGTCACCGCGGTCGGCACGGCCGAGCAGGGCCTCGCGGCGTTCCGCGCCGCCCCCGTCGAGACGGTCCTCGTCGACCTCATGCTCCCGGGCATGGACGGCTTCGACTGCATCCGCGAGCTGCGCAAGGGCAGCGACGTCGCGATCGTCGTCGTCAGCGCCCGCGACGACACGCACGACATCGTCGCGGCGCTCGAGGCCGGCGCCGACGACTACGTCGTCAAGCCCGTGGCGGTCAAGGAGCTCACCGCCCGGCTGCGGGCCCTGCGCCGCCGGGCGCACGCCGCGCCCGCGCAGCCCCGCGCCATGGTCTTCGGCGACCTCGAGGTGGCGCCCGACGTCGGCGAGGTGCGCCTCGCCGGCCGCGACGTCGCCCTGACCCGCACGGAGTTCCGCCTCCTCGTCGAGCTGGCGCAGGCCTCGGGCCGGGTGCTGTCGCGCGCGCAGCTGCTCAAGAGCGTCTGGGACTACGACTTCGGCGACGAGCGCGTCGTCGACGTCCACGTCGGCCGGCTGCGCCGCAAGGTCGAGCACGACCCGGCCGACCCGCAGCACGTCGTCACGGTGCGGGGCTTCGGGTACAAGCTGCGGTGAGCCGGTGCTGAGGCTGCGCGTCGGGCTGCGGTCGCGGGTCACCGCGCTGTTCGCCGCCGGCGCGCTCGGCCTGTCCCTCGCGCTCGCGCTGGCGACGTACGGCGTGACGCGGAGCAACCTCATCGCCGAGCGCGAGCGCACGGCGGTGCGCGCGACGGCGTTCGACGCGGTCGTCGTGCGGCAGGGCATCACCGCCGCCGACGCCGAGGTGGTCGAGGTGCTGCAGCGGCTCGACACCGGCACGGGCCGCCGGCCGCTCGTGCGCCGCGGCGGCGAGGCCTTCGTGCGCGGCGCCGACACCGGCCTCACCGAGGCGGTGACCGACCGCATGGTGCGGCTCGTCGAGCAGGACCGGCAGTCGGCGGTGCAGCGCGTCGTCGTGCAGGGGCAGCCGGCGGTCGTCGTGGGGGTGCCGCTCGCGCCGGGCGAGGCCTACTACGAGGTCGTCTCGCTCGTCGACGTCGAGGACACCCTGCAGGAGCTGGGCCGCACCCTGACGCTCGTGAGCGCGCTGACCACGGTCGGCGGCGCGCTCGCGGGCTACTGGGCGGGCCGCCGGCTCCTGCGGCCGCTGCGCTCGGTGGCCACCGCCGCGCAGCGCATCGGCGAGGGCGACCTGTCGGCGCGCCTCGAGGAGTCCGACGACCCCGACCTCGAGCCCATCACCACGAGCTTCAACACCATGGTCGACGAGCTCGCCGCGCGGCTCGACCGCGACCGGCGCTTCGCCGCCGACGTCAGCCACGAGCTCCGCTCGCCGCTGCAGACGCTCACCGCTGCGTCGTCCGTGCTCGCCAACCGGGCCGACGCGCTCGACCCGCGCTCGGCCTCGGCGGCGCTGCTCGTCGCCGAGGAGGCCGGGCGCTTCACCGCGCTCGTGCAGGACCTGCTCGAGCTGGCGCGCGACGAGCTGCCGGTGCACCTGCAGGACACCGACGTCGCGGCGCAGCTGCGCGAGGTCGTGCGCGAGGCCGCGCCGGTGCTCGACGTCGCGCACGCCCCCGCGACCTGGCGCCTCGACCGCCGGCGCTTCGAGCGCCTGGTCTCCAACCTCGTCGACAACGCCGAGCGGCACGGCGGCGGCGCCGTCCGCGTCGGCGCGTCCGTCGAGGACGGCCGCCTCGTGGTCGAGGTCGACGACGCCGGTCCGGGCGTGCCGGTCGAGGAGCGCGAGCTGGTCTTCGACCGCTTCGGGCGCGGCCGCGCGGCAAGCGCCCGGGGCGACAGCGACGGCACCGGGCTCGGGCTGTCGCTCGTCGCCCAGCACGCCGCCGCGCACGGCGGCACCGTCACCGTGCTCGACCGGCCGGGCGGCGGGGCGCGCTTCCGCGTGGAGCTCCCGGCGTGAGGCGGGCCCTCGCCGCCGCGGTGGCGCTGCTGCTCGCGACCGGCTGCGGCATCGGCGCCGAGGAGGAGCCGCGCGCCCTGCCCGGCACCGCCTCGGCGTCCTCGTCCAGCCCGGCGCCGGCGCCGACCGGCAGCCAGGCCGTGCCGGTCTTCCTCGCCGACGCCGACGGGCTCGTCGAGGTCGAGCGGAGCCTGCCGCCGGCGCCCGGCCCCGAGGTGCTGCTGCTCGCCGTGCTCGAGGGGCCGACCGTCGCCGAGCGCGCCCGCGGCCTGCGCTCGGTCGTGCCGCCGGAGGCCACCACCTCCGCGGCGGCGCCCGCCGACGGCGTCGTCACCGTGCAGCTGCCCGAGGTCGACCCGATCGACGACGCCGGCACCAACGACGAGCTGCTCGGCTACGCGCAGATCGTGCTCACCCTCGACGCCTCCGACGAGGTGTCGGGCGTGCTGTTCGAGCGCGGTGGCGAGCCGGTCGACGTGCCCCGGGCCGACGGCTCGCTGTCGCCCGGCCGCCCGGCGCGGGCCGCCGACTACGCCGCGCTGCTGTGACTCGGGCGCTCACCGACCCCGCCCGCGCCGGGGCGCTGGCCGCCGGGCTGGTCGTCGCCACCGCCGCGTGGGTCGTCGCCGGCGAGGTCGCGCCCGAGGGCTACAGCCACGTCGGCCGCAGCCTGTCGCAGCTGCAGCGCACCGGCACGAGCACGCGGCCCCTCATGACCACCGGCCTGGCCGTCCTCGGCGCCGGGCTGCTGCTCGCCGCGCCGGTCGTCGGGCGGGCGCTGCGCTCGACGGCGGCGTCCGTGCTCGTGCGCGTCGCCGGTGCCGCGACCCTCGTCGGCGCGGCCTTCCCGCTCGCCGTCGACAAGGGCCTGCCGCAGGACCTGCCGCACAACGCCGCGGCCGCGGTCGGCTACGCCGCCGTCTCGCTGCTGCCCCTGCTGGGCGCCCGGCGCCTCGCGGGCGGCGCCGCGCGCGCGTCCGGCGCGGTCGGGGCCGTGACGCTGACCTGCATGGTGCTCACCGTGCCGCTGCACGACGTCACCGGCGCGCTCCAGCGCGCCGGGCTGACGCTCGGGCTGGCCTGGCTGACCGCGGTGGCGGTCGCTCAGGCGCGGTCGAGCTCGACGGAGCGGCGCAGCGCGGCGTGCAGCGACAGCGGGGTCAGCACGCCGAGGTAGCGGTCGCTGCCGGGCTCGAGCACGGCCGTCCAGCCGGCGTCGTGCTGCAGCATCTCGGCCATCGCGGCCTTGAGCGTGCTGTCGGCGCGGACGGCCGCGGGCAGCCGCTGCACGCGGTCGGCGACGACGCCGTCGCCGACCAGGCGGTCGGCGTGCACGTAGCCGCGCAGGCGACCGGCCTCGTCGAGCACGAGCGCGAAGCCCTCGGTCAGCACGTTGCGGGCCTCGGCGAGCGTGTCGGTGGCGGCGACCGTCGGCGGCTTGTCGAGGTCCTCGGTGTCGATGCCGGTGACCGCGAGCCGCCGCAGGCCGCGGTCGGCGCCGACGAAGTCGGCGACGAACGGCGTCGCGGGGGAGCCCAGCAGCGCGGCCGGGGTGTCGAGCTGCTCGAGCACGCCGCCCTGGCGGAAGACGGCGATCCGGTCGCCGAGCCGTACCGCCTCGTCGATGTCGTGCGTGACGAACACGATCGTCTTGCGCACCTGCTCCTGCACGCGCAGGAACTCCGCCTGCAGGCGGTCGCGGGCGATCGGGTCGATGGCCGAGAACGGCTCGTCCATGAGCAGCACCGGCGGGTCGCCGGCGAGCGCGCGCGCGACGCCGACGCGCTGGCGCTGGCCGCCGGACAGCTGCGCCGGGTAGCGGTCGCGGTAGACCGCCGGGTCGAGGCCGACGAGGTCGAGCAGCTCGTCGACGCGGGTGCGCGTGCGGCGCTTGTCCCAGCCGAGCAGCTTCGGCACGGTCGCGACGTTCTCGCCGACGCGCTGGTGCGGGAACAGCCCGACCTGCTGGATGACGTAGCCGATCCGGCGGCGCAGCTCGCGCACGTCGACCGAGGTGACGTCGTCGCCCTGCAGCAGGATGCGCCCGCTGCTGGGCTGCACGAGCCGGTTGACCATCTTCATGGTCGTCGTCTTGCCGCAGCCCGAGGGCCCGACGAGGCAGAGCAGCTCGCCCTCGCGCACCGCGAGGTCCAGCTGCTCGACCGCGACGGTGCCGTCCGGGAAGCGCTTGGACACGGCGTCCAGACGGATCATGTCGTCGGCTGTAGCGTCCACGCGTGCGCCTCTCAGGAGACCTGCTGGCTCAGGTCGAGAACCCCTGGTTCGGCACAACCTACGTGCAACGCGATCAGGAGAGGGTCCTGGACGCGCTGCAGCAGCACGTGACGATCACCGTCGCCGCCGTCGTGCTCGGCCTGCTGCTCGCCCTGCCGCTCGCGCTGCTGGCCCGCCGCAGCGCCACCGTCGAGACCCTGGTCGTCGGCGCCGCGGGCGTCGTCTACACGATCCCGTCGCTCGCGCTGTTCGGCTTCCTCGTGCCGTACACCGGCCTCACCGAGCGCACCGCGATCATCGCGCTGGCCCTCTACACGCTCGTCGTCCTCGTGCGCAACACCGTCACCGGGCTCGCGCAGGTGCCGCCCGACGTCGTCGAGGCGGCCAAGGGCATGGGCCTCGGCCCCGGCCGGCGGCTGCTCCGCGTCGAGCTGCCCATCGCGCTGCCGTCGATC
>CANKBT010000202.1 GCA_947479995.1 Frankiaceae bacterium
CGGCCTGCCGGGCGGCGAGCAGGGCTTCAACATCGGGCGCGTCGTCGCGGTGCAGCTCGGCTACGACCACCTGCCCGGGACGACCATCACGCGCTACTGCTCCTCCTCGCTGCAGACGACGCGCATGGCGGCCCACGCCATCCGCGCCGGCGAGGGCGACATCTACATCTCCGCCGGCGTCGAGACGGTGAGCCGCTACATCAAGGGCAACTCCGACATGATCCCGGACACCGAGAACCCGAAGTTCGCCGACGCCAAGGCGCGCACCGAGGCCACCAAGGCCAGCGAGGGCTCCAGCTGGTCCGACCCGCGCGAGGACGGCCAGCTCCCCGACGTCTACATCGCCATGGGCGAGACGGCCGAGAACCTCGCCCGCCTCAAGGGCATCAGCCGCCAGGACCAGGACGAGTTCGCCGTCTCCTCGCAGAACCGCGCGGAGAAGGCCATCGCCAACGGCTTCTTCGAGCGCGAGATCACGCCGATCACCACGCCCGACGGCACGGTCGTCAGCACCGACGACGGCCCGCGCGCCGGCGTCACCCTCGAGGGCGTCTCCGGCCTCAAGCCGGTCTTCCGCAGCGACGGCACCGTCACCGCCGGCAACGCCTGCCCGCTCAACGACGGCGCGTCCGCCGTGCTCGTCATGAGCGACACGAAGGCGAAGGAGCTGGGCCTGACCCCGCTCGCCCGCATCGTCTCCACCGCGGTCACCGGCCTGTCGCCGGAGATCATGGGCTACGGCCCGTACGAGGCGATCAAGGTCGCCCTCAAGCGCGCCGGCAAGGAGGTCTCGGACATCGACGTGTTCGAGATCAACGAGGCCTTCGCCGCGCAGGTCGTCCCGAGCGCCCGCGACCTCGGCATCGACTTCGACAAGCTCAACCCGTTCGGCGGCGCCATCGCCCTCGGCCACCCGTTCGGCTCGACCGGCGCCCGCATCACCGGCACGCTCATCAACGGCCTGCAGACCCTCGACGGCCAGTTCGGCGTCGAGTCGATGTGCGTCGGCGGCGGCATGGGCATGGCCATGGTGATCGAGCGCCTCAGCTAGCCGTCCGCACCTCCCGACGGCCGGTCCCCGCGAGGGGGCCGGCCGTCGTGCGTGCGGGGCGGCGCGGGCTCAGGGCGCGAGCACGGGGCAGGCCGCGCGGGCGGCGCGCAGCAGCGCCAGCTCGTCGGGAGCGCCCAGCTCGGCGAGCAGCCCTGCCGGCACCTCGTCGCCGAGCAGCTCGCGGCGGTGCAGCAGCAGGTGGGCGGTCGCCGCACGGGCGCGCTCGGGCGGCGGGTCGGCCCGCACCAGGTCGTCGGCCGTCACGGCCAGCTGGTCGGGCAGCGCCAGGTCGCTGTCGAGCCGCGGCAGCGGCACCGGCGCCCCGCCCGCGGCGTCGGCCAGCCAGGCGGCGAGGTGGTGCACGAGGTCGCCGCGGGTGCCGTACGGGTCGACCACGGCCGCCCAGCGCGCGGGGGTGAACAGCCGCAGCCGCGACACCAGCGACGACGCCTCGCGGGCGAGCAGGGAGGCGTCCCCCGTCACGTGGTCGTCACGTGAGGAGCGTAGGTCCCGCGGGTAGCGTCACCCCCGTGCCTCACCATCCCCGCGCGGGGACGAGCCCCGCGTGATCACGGCCCTGCTCGGCGTCCTCGCCGTCCTGCTCCTCACCCTCGGCACGGCCCTGTTCGTGGCCGCCGAGTTCTCGCTCGTGGCGGTCGAGCGCACCCAGCTCGACAACGCCGTCAAGGCCGGTGACCAGCGGGCGGCCGGCGTGCAGCGGGCCGTCCGCACCCTGTCGTTCCAGCTGTCGGGCGCGCAGCTCGGCATCACGGTCACGACGCTCGTCGTCGGCTTCATCGCCGAGCCGTCGTTCGCCGCGCTGCTCGAGCCGCTGACCACCGCGGTCGGCCTCGACGACAGCGCCGCCCGCGCCGTGTCGATCACCACGGCGCTCGTCGTGGCGACCCTGCTGCAGATGGTCGTCGGCGAGCTCATCCCGAAGAACTGGGCGATCGCCCGGCCGATGGCGGTGGCCCGCGCGGTCGCCGCCCCGCAGCGGCTGTTCAGCGCCGTCGCCCGCCCGCTCATCGCCGTCGCCAACGGCAGCGCCAACCGCCTGGTGCGCGCGATCGGCATCGAGCCGCAGGAGGAGCTGCGCTCGGCGCGCTCGGCCGAGGAGCTCGGCAGCCTGGTCCGCACCTCGGAGGAGACCGGCACGCTCTCGCCGCGCACGGCCTCGATGCTGTCGCGCTCGCTGGCCTTCGGCGACCGCTCGGCGGTCGACGTCATGACCTCGCGCACGCAGGTCGTCGCGCTGCCCGAGACGGCGTCCGCGGCGCAGCTGCTCAGCGCCGCCCGCGCGTCCGGCCACTCCCGCTTCCCCGTCGAGGGCGAGGGCATCGACGACGTCGTCGGCGTCGCCCACGTCAAGCAGGCGCTCGCCGTGCCGCGCGAGGAGCGCCGCCGCACGCGGCTGTCGACGATCATGGGCCCGGCCCCGCGCGTGCCGGAGAGCCTGCACCTCGACCGCCTGCTGGTCACCCTGCGCGAGCCCGGCCTGCAGATGGCCGTCGTCGTCGACGAGTACGGCGGCACCGCCGGCATCGTCACCCTCGAGGACCTCGTCGAGGAGCTGGTCGGCGACGTCGCCGACGAGCACGACGACGAGCGCCCCGAGGTCGAGCAGCGCCGCGGCACCTACTCGCTGTCGGGCCTGCTGCGCGACGACGAGGTGCTGGAGGCGACCGGCCTGCGGCTGCCCGAGGGCCCGTACGACACCCTCGGCGGCTTCGTCATGGCCCGGCTCGGCCGCGTGCCGCGCCGCGGCGACGTCGTCGAGGCCGAGGGCTGGGAGCTCAAGGTGACCGCGATGGACGGCCGGCGCGTGGACCGCGTCACCGCCGAGGAGCGGGTGCACGAGGAGCACGCGCCCGTCGCGCCCGTGGCGTCGCTGTCGTGAGCACCGTCCCGCTCGTCCTGGCCGTCCTGCTGCTGGCCGGCAACGCCTTCTTCGTCGGCGCGGAGTTCGCCGTCATCTCGGTGCGCCGCAGCCAGGTGGAGCCGCTCGCCGCGGAGAGCCGCCGCGCCCGCACCGTGCTCGAGGGCCTGTCGCACCTGTCGCTCATGCTCGCCGGCGCGCAGCTCGGCATCACCCTGTGCTCGCTGGGCCTCGGCGCCGTCGCCGAGCCGGCCGTCGCCCACCTGCTCGAGGACGCCTTCGAGGCGGTCCACGTGCCCGAGGCGCTGCTGCACCCGATCGCCTTCGCCATCGCGCTGACGCTCGTCGTCTTCCTGCACATGGTGCTCGGCGAGATGGTGCCGAAGAACATCGCGATCGCCACGCCGGAGCGCGCCTCGCTGGTGCTCGTGCCGCCGCTGGTGGCCTTCGTGCGCCTCGTCAAGCCGGTGCTCAGCCTGCTCAACAGCCTGGCCAACGCCGCCCTCAAGCTCATCGGCGTCGAGCCCAAGGACGAGCTGACCAGCAGCTACTCCCCCGACGAGCTGGCCGACATCATCGCCGAGTCGCGCTCGGAGGGGCTGCTCGACAGCGACGAGGTCGAGCGCCTCACCGGCGCCCTCGCGCTGCGCGAGATCACCGCCCGCGACGTGATGATCCCGCTCGACGCGCTGGTCACCGTCACCGAGGCGACCACCGCCGACGAGCTCGAGCAGCTCGTCGTCGTCACCGGCTACTCGCGCTTCCCGGTGCGCAGCCGCGCCGACGACCCCGCCACCGAGGACGTCGTCGAGGGCCGCCTGCTCGGCTTCGTGCACGTCAAGGACGTGCTCGGCATGACCTCGGCCGCCCGCCGCCGGCCGCTGCCGCCGGCGCTGTTCCGCCCGATGCCCGAGCTGCGCCACGACTCGCCGCTCGAGGAGGTGCTGGCCGCCCTGCAGCGCCGCACCGCCCACCTCGCGCAGGTCGTCGACGATCGCGGCACCATCGGCGTCATCGCGCTCGAGGACGTCGTCGAGGAGTTCGTCGGCGAGGTCGAGGACGCCACCAACCCGCTCAACGCCCCGGCGCTGCCCGAGGCCGACGAGGAGCTCGTCGCCGCCCAGGACTGACCGCCGCCGCCCGCCCTCCGGCGGGCGGGCCGTCGACATCCGGGCCGGGGAGGTGCATGCTCCGCCGCGAGCCCGGCCCCTGACCCGTCGCCCGCTCGGTCACCGACGGCGGGGGGACGCGCATGGCGTCGACGGGTCGACGGGGCGGCGCGCGGCGCCTGCTCGGGGTGGTGGGCACCGCGGTGGTGCTCCTGGTCGGCGGCGCCGTCCCGGCCGCCGCGCACGACGAGCGCGCGTCGGTCTTCCCGCCCGGCACCGGCTCGACGCCGGCGTACCGGCCCTTCAGCGAGGCGACGCCGCGGCTGGTCGTCTGCAAGCCGGAGAGCGCGCAGCGGATCGCCGCGATCGCCGACCCGGCGCTGCGGGCGCTCAACCAGCGGCTGCTCGGCGAGTGCGGCTTCGCGCACCTGCAGGCGGCGGTCGACGCCGTGACCGTCCGCGGCACCAACCTCTACGTGCTGCCCGGGACCTACCGCGAGGAGCCGTCCTGGGACCCGCCGTGCACCGAGGGCTACGACGGGGGCGTCGTCGACTACCCGCTCGTCGTCAGCTGCGGCGAGGTCATCAACCTCGTGACGGTCGCCGGCGACAGCACCGTCGACACGCCCCAGGTGGACTGCAACCAGCTCTGCGACCTGCAGATCGAGGGCACGGGCGCGCAGAAGGAGGACGTCGTGCTCCGCGGCGGCTTCCGCGAGACGAGCAGCAGCGCCGACCCGGACGACCTGTGGGTCAAGCACAACGGCCTCAAGGCCGACCGCGCCGACGGCTTCTACGTCCGCAACATGACCTTCGAGCTGTTCCGCGAGAACGCGCTCTACGTCCACGAGACCGACGGCTACGTGGCCGACCGCATCAACGCCCGGCACAACGACCTGTACGGGATCCTGTCGTTCACCTCGGACCACGGGGTGATGAGCAACTGCGACACGTCGTACAACGGCGACTCGGGCGTCTACCCGGGGTCGGCCGCGGACGTCAACGCGGCCAACCAGCGCACCGGCCCGCTCGACCGCTGGGCGGTCGAGGTCTTCGGCTGCCGCAGCCACCACAACGCCCTCGGCTTCTCCGGCACGGCCGGCAACTCGGTGTACTTCCACGACAACGAGGTCTTCGCCAACGCCGCCGGCTACGTGACCGACTCCTTCGTCGGCGGCCACCCCGGCATGCCGCAGGACCACGCGTGGCTCACGCGGAACCGCATCCACGGCAACAACAGCAACTACTTCGAGCAGTTCGTGCACTCGGGGATCTGCTCCCGGCCGCTGCCCGAGCGCGGCTACGGCGAGGGCACCGTCTGCCCGGCGTTCCCCGTGCCGGTCGGCACCGGCGTGCTCATGGCCGGCGGCAACAGCAACTTCATCGACGGCAACGAGATCTACGACAACTGGCGCGCCGGCGCGATGCTGTTCTTCGTGCCGGGCGCCGTCCGCGGCGACTACTCGCCGGCCGCGCAGCTCGACACCTCGAACGGCAACCACTACACGCGCAACCGGCTGGGCTTCCACCCCAGCGGGGCCGTGCAGCCGAACGGCGTCGACTTCTCCTGGGACGAGCAGGGCGTCGGCAACTGCTGGCAGGACAACGTCTCCTCCACCGGCGCCGTCACCGAGGACACCGCGCTGCTCGGCCTGCCGGACTGCGACTCGGGCGGCTCGATCTCGCCGGTGGGCAACGCCCTCCGGACGGCGGCCAACGCGCCGTGCGCCACCTACAACCGCGAGGACGAGCCCGACCCGGTCGGCTGCGACTGGTTCGACAGCCCCGTGCGCCCCGCGGCGCGCCAGGCAGCGCCCGGCGAGGAGGCGGCCCCGCCCGCCGGGCCGCCGGCCCCGGGCCCCGGGCAGGCGCCCGCCGGCCCGCGGGCCGGGC
>CANKBT010000203.1 GCA_947479995.1 Frankiaceae bacterium
GCCGTGACCGGCGGCGGCGGTGCCGCGGCTCCGAGCGCGCCGGCGAAGGGGACGGCGGCGAAGAAGTCGCCGGCGGCCGCGAAGGCCCCCGCGAAGGCCCCCGCGAAGACCGCCGCGAAGACCGCGTCGAAGACCGCGGCGAAGGCCCCCGCGAAGACCGCGGCCAAGGCGCCCGCGACGAAGGCCGCCAAGGCCCCCGCGGCCAAGAAGGCGCCGGCCGAGAAGGCCCCGGCCAAGAAGGCCGCGGGCTCCTAGCCCGGCGGCGGCCGCGGGTCGAGGTCGACGAGCCGGCCGTCGACGAGCGACAGCACCCACGCGGCGGCCTTGCGCGTGCGCGTCGGCACCGGCGGCAGGCCCGCCTCGTCGACGATCGCCGCGACGAGCGACGGCACGGCGCCGCCCTGGCTGCACACCACGGCGGCGCCGACGTCGTCGACGAGCGCGCGCAGCCGGGCCAGCGAGGCGGCGGGCGCGAAGGCGTCCTCGCCGAGCAGCGGCTCCTGCTCCACGGGCAGGCCGGTGCGGCGCGCGAGCGGGCCGAGGGTGTCGCGGCAGCGCACCGGCGGGGCGGCGACCAGGCGCGCCGGCCCGTACGCCGCGAGCGGTGCCGCGAGCGCCTCGGCCTGCGCGCGGCCGCGCGCGTCGAGCGGCCGGTCGGCGTCGGGCCCGTCCCAGGCGTCGCGGTCGCCGGCGCGGGCGTGCCGCACGAGCACGACGGTGCGGCTGCCGAGCAGCGCCAGCGCGCGGCGCAGCGGCGCGACGTCGCGCCCGGCGGTGAGCAGCTCCTCGGCCTGCGCGGGCGGGCACCAGCGCAGCGCGTCGACCTCGTCGCCGGGCACGAAGGCGCCGCCGGTCGCGCGCGCCGACCACCACTGCACCGTCTTGGGCCGCCGCTGCCCGCCCACGAGCACCTCGTACGACGTGGTGCCGGCGCGGGCCCCGGCGACGGCGGTCATGCCGGTCTCCTCGTGCACCTCGCGCAGCGCGCCGAGCAGCGGGTCCTCGCCCGGCTCGAGCTTGCCCTTGGGCAGCGACCAGTCGTCGTAGCGCGGGCGGTGCACGACGGCGACCTCGACGCCGCCCGCGGGCGACGGGCGCCACAGCACGGCACCCGCCGCGCGGACCTCGCTCACCGCGCGCTCAGGCGTGCCGCTCGCCGGCCCGCCGCATGAGCACGGCCTGCACGTCGTGGCCGTCGCCCTCCTCGGGCCGCGGGTCCCAGCAGCCGTCGGGGCGCAGCGCCCAGTGCCGCACGTCGGGGCCGAGGACCTGCTCGAACAGCGCGTCGAGCTGCTGCGCGACGACGCGGTCGCGCACCCGCACGAGCGTCTCGATGCGGCGGTCGAGGTTGCGGTGCATGAGGTCGGCGCTGCCCATCCAGTGCTCGACCTCGCCGCGGTCGGGGTGGCCGAACGACATGACGCGCGAGTGCTCGAGGAAGCGGCCGACGACGCTGCGCACGTGCACCGTCTCCGACAGGCCGGGCACGCCCGGCCGCAGCGCGCAGATGCCGCGCACGACCAGGTCGACCGGCACCCCCGCGCGGCTGGCGCGGTAGAGCGCGTCGATGACCTGCTCGTCGACGATGCTGTTGGCCTTGAGGCGCACGCGCGACGGCCGCCCGGCGCGGGCGTGCTCGGCCTCGCGCTCGATGCGCTCGACGAGCCCGGAGCGCACGCCGTTCGGCGCCACGAGCAGCGTGCGGTAGTCCTTCTGCCGGCTGTAGCCGGTGAGCGCGTTGAACAGGTCGGTGAGGTCCGCGCCGACCTCGGGGTCGGCCGTGAGCAGGCCGAGGTCCTCGTAGATGCGCGCGGTCTTGGGGTTGTAGTTGCCGGTGCCGAGGTGGGCGTAGCGCCGCAGCTGCCCCTGCTCCTGGCGCACGACCAGGCACGTCTTGCAGTGCGTCTTGAGGCCGACGAGGCCGTAGACGACGTGGCAGCCCGCCTTCTCCAGCGCCCTCGCCCACTTGATGTTGGCGGTCTCGTCGAAGCGCGCGGTGATCTCGACGAGCACCACCACCTGCTTGCCGGCCTCCGCCGCGTCGATGAGCGCGCGCACGATCGGCGAGTCGCCGGAGGTGCGGTAGAGCGTCTGCTTAATGGCGAGCACCTGCGGGTCGGCGGCGGCCTGCTCGACGAAGCGCTGCACGGAGGTGGCGAACGAGTCGTACGGGTGGTGCACGAGCACGTCGCCCTCGCGCAGCGCGGCGAAGACGTCGGCGGCCTTCTCGCCCTCGGCCAGGCGCGGGTGCGTCGAGGGCACCCACGGCTCGTCCTTGAGGTCGGGGCGGTCGGTGCCGTAGAGCTGCCACAGCGACGACAGGTCGAGCAGGCCCGGCACCTGGGCGACGTCGGCGTCGGTGATCTCCAGCTCGCGCACGAGCAGGTCGAGCACGGTCGGGTCGATCGACGGGCTCACCTCGAGGCGCACCGCCGGGCCGAAGCGGCGGCGGGCGAGCTCGCGCTCCAGCGCCTGCAGCAGGTCCTCGTCGCGGTCCTCCTCGACCTCGACGTCGGCGTTGCGGGTGACGCGGAAGGCGTGGTGCGCGGTCACCTCGAGGCCCGGGAACAGCTGCGTGAGGTGCGCGCCGATCAGCTCCTCGAGCGGCAGCCAGGTGCTGTCGTCGCCGACGCGCACGAAGCGCGGCACGTTGTTCGGCACCTTGACGCGCGCGAAGTGCTCGGTGCCCGAGTGCGGGTCGCGCACGGTGACCGCGAGGTTCAGCGACAGCCCCGAGATGTACGGGAACGGGTGCGCGGGGTCGACGGCCAGCGGCGTGAGCACGGGGAACAGCTGCGTGCGGAAGTAGTCGCGCAGCGCGCCGCGCTGCGCGTCGTCGAGCTCGCCCCACAGCAGGATGCGGATGCCCTCGGCGACGAGCGCCGGCCGGACGTCCTCGAGGAACAGCGCGGCGTGCTCGCGCGAGAGCTCCTGCGCCTTGCGCGAGATGAGCGCGAGCTGCTCGCGGGTGCCGAGGCCGTCGGCGCTGCGCACGCCGAGGCCGGTGCTCTGGCGGCGCTTGAGGCCGGCGACGCGCACCATGAAGAACTCGTCGAGGTTGCTGGCGAAGATGGCGAGGAACTTCGCGCGCTCGAGCAGCGGTGCCCTCGGGTCGCGCGCGAGCGCCAGCACGCGGGCGTTGAAGTCGAGCCAGGACACCTCGCGGTTGAGGAAGCGGTCGTCCGGCAGCCCGTCGGGGGTGGCGCCCGGCGCGACCGTCGGCGCGCTCACGGCCTCGACGGCCGCCTCGTCGCTGTCGTGCAGCTCGAGCGCCGCGGCGAGGGAGGCGGTGTCGGTGAGGGCGTCGGTCATGCCCCCATCCTCCCCCCGCCGGGTGAACGCCAGGCGACGCGCCCCGGCGCGCTAGGCCAGGGCGGCGACCGCGGCGGCGGTGCGGGGGCCGACGCCGAGCCGCAGCGCCTCCTCGAGGTCGTGCGGGGTGTCGACGTCGCGGCGCAGCGCCGGCGCGGCGCACAGCTCGACGGCGCCGGACGCGAGGTGCGCGGCCCGCGAGCCCGGGCCGTACGCCGGCGCGAGCGCGCACCCGGGCGCCGCCGCGAGCAGGGTGGTGCCGAGGCCCTCGGTGTCGGGCACGAAGGCGCGGGCGCGCACCTGGGCCAGGGCGTCGGCGAGGTCCTGGGGGCGCAGCGACGGCAGGTCCGACGACAGCGCGGCGACGCCGCACGCCGGGTCGTCGGCGCGCAGCAGGGCGGCACCGTGGGCGAGGGCCGGGTTGAGCCCGGCGTCGGGCGCGTCGGGCGCGACGAGCACCCCGGGCCGGGCGAGGACGGCGGCCGCCGCCACGTCGTCGGTGACGACGACGACGCGCGCCACGAGCGGGCAGGCCAGCGCCGCCGCGACGACGTCCTCGGCGAAGGCGAGCGCGAGCGCCGCCCGGGCGGTGTCGCCGAAGGCGCCGAGCCGGGTCTTGGCCAGCACGAGCAGCTTGACGGGGACGACGAGCCCCCAGGGCGGCGCGGACGGCACCCCGCCAGTCTGCGCGGCCCCGGCGCGGGCGCGGCGGCGGGCTGCCTCGACACGGGGCCGTGCCGCGGGCGAGACTCGCCGCCACGGCGCGGTGCCGTGCCCCGGCGACGGGGGAGGCGGTGGGCGACGCAGAGGGGGCGCGGTGGGCAGGCCACGGCAGCGGGGCCCGCTCGGCCCCTGGTACGGCCTGGCCGTCGCCGTGCTCAAGCCCTTCGCCCTGGTCGTCAGCCGGCCGCGCTGGACCGGCCTGGAGCACGTGCCCCCGCGCGGCGGCGTCGTGCTGGCCGCGAACCACCTCAGCCTCGTCGACCCGGTGCTGCTCGCCGACTTCGTGCTGCACGGCGTGGGCGCGCTCCCGCGCTTCATGGCCAAGGACGCGATGTTCCGCGGCGGCGGCCTCGTCGCCCGCGTCATGCGCGGCGCGCACCAGATCCCGGTGCACCGGCACGCGCCCGACGCGAGCGCGGCGCTCGCCCCGGCCGTCGAGGCGCTGCGCGCCGGCGAGGTCGTCGTCATCTACCCCGAGGGCACGACGACGCGCGACCCGGAGCTGTGGCCGATGGTCGCCCGCACGGGCGTCGCGCGGCTCGCCCTGCTGTCGGGCGCGCCGGTGCTGCCCGTCGCCCAGTGGGGCGCGCAGCGCATCCACCGACGCGGCTCGCGGCGCCTGCGCCTGCTGCCGACCCCCGTGCACGTGCGCGTGGGCCCGCCGGTCGACCTCGCGCGGTGGCAGGGCCGCCCGCTCGACGCCGAGGTGCTGCGGGGCGCGACCGACGACGTCATGGCGGCGATCACCACCGAGCTGGAGCAGCTGCGGGGCGCGCGCCGCCCCGCGCAGGTGCACGACCCGCGCCGGCGCGGCGCACCGGCGGAGGGGGCGGCGTGACGAGGGCAGCGGTGCTGGGCACGGGCTCGTGGGGCACGGCCTACGGCAAGGTGCTCGCGGACGCCGGCACCGACGTCGTGCTGTGGTCGCGGCGCGAGGAGCTCGCGCACGCCGTGCGCACGACGCGGGAGAACCCCGACTACCTGCCGGGGGTGCGCCTGCCCGACCGGCTCACCGCGACGAGCGACGCCGCCGAGGCGGTCGCGGGCGCCGACCTCGTCGTGCTCGCCGTGCCGTCGCAGAGCCTGCGCGCCAACCTCGAGCAGCTCGCCCCGGTGCTCGCGCCGGGCGCCCTGCTCGTCAGCCTCATGAAGGGCGTCGAGGTCGGCACCAGCCTGCGCATGAGCGAGGTGGTGTGCGAGGTGGCGGGCGTCGACCCGCACCGCGTGGCGGTCGTCAGCGGCCCCAACCTGGCGCGCGAGATCGCCGCCGGGCAGCCGGCCGCCACCGTCGTCGCGTGCAGCGACCTCGACACCGCCGAGCTGCTGCAGGCCGCGTCGTCGACGCCCTACTTCCGCCCGTACACGAACGTCGACGTCGTCGGCTGCGAGCTCGGCGGGGCGGTCAAGAACGTCATCGCGCTGGCCACCGGCATCGCCGACGGGCTCGGCTTCGGCGACAACACCAAGGCCTCGCTCATCACCCGCGGGCTGGCCGAGACGGCCCGCCTGGGCCTCGCGCTCGGCGCCGACCCGCTCACCTTCTCCGGCCTGGCCGGCCTCGGCGACCTCGTCGCGACGTGCAGCTCGCCGCTGTCGCGCAACCGCACGGTGGGCGAGCGGCTCGGCCGCGGGGAGACGCTCGAGCAGGTGCTCGCCGACACCCGGCAGACCGCCGAGGGCGTGAAGAGCTGCTGGTCGATCCTGGAGCTCGCGCGGCGCCACGGCGTCGAGATGCCGATCACCGAGCAGGTGTCGGCGGTCTGCCACGACGGCAAGGCCCCGGCGGCGATCGTGGCCGCGCTCATGAGCCGGGAGCAGAAGAGCGAGTAGTGCCCGGTCCTGACCTGGCGACCGTCGCCCGGGCGCTGCTCGACCACTACGGCGAGGAGCC
>CANKBT010000204.1 GCA_947479995.1 Frankiaceae bacterium
GCACGCTCGAGGTCTACCGGGGCACCCTGCGGTGATCACCGGGCTCGTGGCGCTGGCCGTCGACTGCGCCGACCCGGCCGCGCTGGCCGCCTGGTGGCAGGGGCTGGTGGGCGGCGAGGTGCGCGCGCACGCCGACGGCGACGCCCGGCTCACCGCCCCGGGCCTGCCGCCGCTCGACTTCCTGCGGGTGCCCGACGCCAAGACGGTGAAGAACCGCTGGCACCTCGACCTGCGCGTCGACGACCTCGAGGCGGCGCTGGCCGCCGCGCTCGCGCACGGGGCGGTGCTCGCGCCCGACGTGCACGCCGGGCAGGAGCACTTCGTCGTGCTGCGCGACCCGGAGGGCAACGAGCTGTGCCTCATCCGGCCGGGGCACGAGGACCCGTTCTAGCCCTGCTGCCTCAGAACGGCGGGGCGTCCGCGTCGAGCTCGACCAGCAGGTCGTGCAGCTGCTGCCAGACCCCGGGGGCCGCGGCGAGCACGAGGTCCTCGGAGGCCTCGCGCCCGCGCAGGCCCGTCACCCGCGCGCCCGCCTCCGTGGCGACCAGCCCGCCGGCCGAGCGGTCCCAGGGCTGGGTCGCCTGCTCGTAGTAGGCGTCGAGGCGGCCGGCGCCCACCGCGCACAGGTCGAGCGCGCCCGCGCCGATCCGCCGGACGTCGCGCACCTGCGCGAGCAGCGTCGGCAGCAGGCGCGCCTGCGCGACCCGCCGGCGGGCGTCGTAGCCGAACCCGGTGCCGACCAGCGCCTGGTCGAGCGCGGTGACCGACGAGCAGCGCAGCGGCCGGCCGTCGAGCTGCGCGCCCCCGCCCCGCACCGCCGTCCAGAGCTCGTCCTTGGCCGGGTCGAGCACGACGCCGACGACCGTGCCCTCGGCGTCCTCGACGCCGATCGAGACGGCCCACTGCGGGATGCCGTAGAGGTAGTTGACCGTGCCGTCGACGGGGTCGACCACCCACCGCAGCCCGCTGGAGCCGGCGCGGCCCGCCCCCTCCTCGCCGAGCAGGCCGTCGTCGGGCCGCGCGGCCCGGATGCCCTCGACGAGCAGCTGCTCGACCGCGCGGTCGGCGGCGGTGACGACGTCGGTCGGGCTGCTCTTGGTCGCCTCCTGCTCGATGCCGTCGCGCATGCGCAGCGCGAGGGCGCCCGCCGCGCGGGCGAGGTCGACGGCCAGGGGCAGCAGCGCGGTCACCGCCCCAGTGTCGCGGCTCACCCGGCCGTGGGGTAGCAAGGGGGCCACCCCGACTGAGGAGCAGCACGTGGACCTCACCTTCAGCCCGGCCGACGAGGACTTCCGCTCGGAGCTCCGCTCCTGGCTGGACGCGAACCTGCCGACCGAGATGCGCCAGCCCGCCTTCTGGGCCGGCAAGAGCGACGACGAGCAGTTCGAGATCCGGCGCGAGTGGGAGCAGGGCAAGGCCCAGGCGGGCTTCGCCGGCATCCAGTGGCCGACCGAGTACGGCGGCCGCGGCGGCACCCCGACGATGAAGGCGATCTACGACGAGGAGATGGCCAAGGCCAACGCCCCGTCGACGGTCAACCCGCTCGGCCTCGCCTTCCTCGGCCCGACGATCATGGCGATCGGCACCGACGAGCAGAAGCGCGACATCATCAAGCCGCTGCTGCACTGCGAGACCATCTGGTGCCAGGGCTTCTCCGAGCCGGGCGCGGGCTCCGATCTCGCAGCGCTGCAGATGCGCGCCGAGCCGCAGGGCGACCAGTACGTGCTGAACGGCCAGAAGATCTGGACCACCAACGCGATGCACGGCGACAAGATCTTCACGCTCGCCCGCACCAGCTCCTCCGAGGGCCAGAAGAAGCACGCCGGCATCTCGATGCTGCTCGTCGACATGCACCAGGACGGCGTCGACGCCCGCCCGCTCAAGCAGATGACCGGCGCCAGCGAGTTCGGCGAGGTCTTCTTCACCGACGCCCTCTGCCCGCAGGACGAGGTCCTCGGCGGCGAGGGCAACGGCTGGCAGGTCGCCATGCTGCTGCTGTCGTTCGAGCGCGGCTCGTCGGCCATCGGCCAGTACACCGAGTTCCGCCACCAGTGGGACGAGGTCGCGCGGCTCGCGCAGCAGGTGCAGCGCGACGGCGGGCCGGCGAGCGCCGACCCGGTCATCCGCCAGCGGCTGGCCAGCGCCCTCGTCGACCTCGAGTGCCTGAAGTACCACTCCTGGCACATCCTGTCCGAGGTCAGCAAGGGCAAGGACCTCGGCTTCGAGGCCTCGATGACCAAGATGGCCTGGTCCGAGGCCTTCCGCCAGGTCAGCGACGCGTACGAGGACGTCCTCGGCCTCGGCTTCCAGGTGCCGGACCCGCAGCCGGGCCTGTCGCTCGAGGAGCTCACGACGCTCGCGATGTGGTCGCGCTCCTGCACCATCTGGGGCGGCTCGCAGCAGGTGCAGCGCAACATCGTCGCCGAGCGCGTGCTCGGCCTCCCCCGCTAGAGAAGGAGCCGACCCCGTGGACTTCGCCCTCGACGACGAGCAGCGCGCCCTGCAGGACGCCGTGCGCTCCTACCTGCGCGACCGGTTCGGGCTCGACAAGGTGCGCGAGCTGTACGAGACCACCCAGGAGGCCGACGAGACCGGCGGCGTCCCGCCGGCGCTCTGGCAGGCCGTCGGCGAGCAGGGCTGGCTGGCCGTGCTCATCCCCGAGGAGCACGACGGCATCGGCCTCGGCGTCCTCGACGCCAGCGTGCTGGCCCGCGCCTTCGGCGCCGGCACCGTGCCCGGCCCGTGGCTGAGCACCGTGCTCGTCGGCGAGGCCGTGCGCCTCGCGGGCAGCCCGGAGCAGCAGGCCTCGTGGCTGCCCCGCATCGCCGCCGGCGAGGTCAAGGGCGCCGCCGCGCTGCTCAAGCCCGGCTCGTCGCCCGCGCCCGCCGGCGCTCCGGCCACCGCGGAGGGCGACGCGCTGTCCGGCCGCCTCGAGCTCGTCGACTACGCCGGCGTCGCCGACGTGCTGCTCGTCGCCGCGCCCGACGGCCTGTTCCTCGTCGACCCGTCGGCCAGCGGCGTCACCGTCACGCCGCACGAGACGCTCGACCGGAGCACCCGCCTGTTCACCGTCGAGCTCGACGGCACCCCGGGCGAGCGCCTCGGCGCCTCGACGCCCGAGGCGCACCAGGAGCTGCTCGACCGCGCCGCCGTGCTGGCCGCCGCGGACCTCGTCGGGCTCGCACGCCGCGCGCTCACCGACACGGTCGACTACGACAAGGACCGCGTGCAGTTCGGCAAGCCGGTCGGCTCCTTCCAGGCGATCAAGCACCACCTCGCCGACATCCACCTGGCCGTGACGATGGCCGAGCACGCGGTGCTCTACGCCGCGCACGCGCTCGACCTCGGCGACCCGGACGCGCCCGTCGCGGTCTCGATCGCCAAGGCCAAGGCGAGCGACACGGCCCGCGAGGCGACCAGCGCGATGATCCAGTACCACGGCGGCATCGGCTACACGTGGGAGCACCACAGCCACTTCGTCTTCAAGCGCTCCAAGCGCCTGGAGTACGCGTACGGCGACGCCTCGCAGCACCGCGAGCGCATCGCGCAGGCGCTGCTCGACGGCCAGCACACGAGCGACGACGACCTCACCGGCGTCACGCCCGGCGGCTCGGGCGGCGTGCAGGGCACGGGAGTGGCCGCGGGCGCGGCGTGAGCACCGCCCTCATCACGGGCGGCGCCTCGGGCTTCGGCGCCGAGGTCGCCCGCCAGCTGGTGCGGCGCGGTGACCAGGTCGTGCTCGTCGACGTCGACGACGCCGGCGGCCAGGCGGTCGCCGACGAGGTCGGCGGCCACTTCCTGCACGGCGACGTCAGCGACTACGACCAGGTCGTCGCGACGACGCAGCAGGCCGAGGAGCTGCTCGGCGGGCTCGACATGGTCTTCCTCAACGCCGGCATCAGCACCGGCTGCGGGATGGCCGACGACTTCGACCTGCTGCGCTACCGCCGCGCCATGGGCATCAACCTCGACGGCGTCGTCTACGGCGCCCACGCCGCGCTGCCCGCGCTGCAGCGCCGCGGCGGCGGCTCGATCGTCGCCACCGCGTCGATGGCGGGGCTGACCGGCACGCCCTTCGACCCCGTCTACGGCGCGAACAAGCACGCCGTCGTCGGGCTGGTGCGGGCGCTCGGCCCGGCCTGGGCGCCGCACGGCGTGCGGGTCAACGCGTTCTGCCCCGGCTTCGCCGAGACGAAGATCATCGGTGACATCAAGGAGGTCCTCACCTCCAGCGGCGTGCCGATCATCCCGGTCGACGTCGCCGGCCGCGCGGTCCTGCAGGCCTTCGACTCCTCCGAGACCGGCCAGGCGTTCCTGCTGCAGGCCGGCCGCGAGCCGATGGTCTACCGCTTCCGCGGGATCCCCGGCCCGCTCACCGACGACGGCGAGCGGGCCCAGCCGGCCGACCCCAGCGGCGTGCCGACCGGCAGCGCCGAGCCCCCAGCGACCTAGCCCGCGACCTAGCCCGCGGGCGGCCGCCCCGTCGCCCCTCGCGCGGCTACGCGCGCGGGAGCTCCTGCACGGCCCAGGCGTTGCCGTCCGGGTCGGCGAAGAAGGCGAAGCGCGAGCCGGGCATGCCCTCCGGGCCCATCTGCTGGACCTCGCTCACCTCGACGCCGCGCTCGAGCAACGCGGCGCGCACCGCGTCGAGGTCGTCGACGCACAACTGAGGACCGCGCACCGAGCCCGGATCGCCGAGCGGGATGCCCTCGCCGACGACGACGCTGCAGGCCGAGCCGGGCGGCGTCATCTGCACGATGCGCATGCCCGGCGTCGGGCTGACGTCGTGGTCGAGCGCGAACCCGACGCGGTCGACGTAGAACTGCTTGGCCGCGTCCACGTCGGACACCGGCAGGGCGAGGACCTCCAGGCGCATCTGCACGCCTGCAGCATGGCGGCCGCCGGGCCTCGCGTCAGCGGCTCGCCGGAACCCGGGTGACGCGGGGGCGCCCGGTCCGTACGGTCGCTCCTCGTCCGCGGTCAGCAGCCGGGCGGCCTCGCCGTCGCAGGTCCTGCGCCTCGTCCGCGGACGGCCACTGGCACGCGCTGTCCACGCGACGGGTTCGACCCCCTCAGGTGACCGGCGCGCGGCACCAGGGCGGTGCACGGCAGCGGTCCGCACAGCACGTGCGGTCCCCCCGGGCACGGCCCGCCGCGCGCCGGCCACCGCGTGCCGCCGTGCCCGAGCAGGGAGGAGCAGTCGTGCGCATCGTCGTGAGCACGTGGGAGCAGGTCCTCGTCCGCAAGGACGGGCAGGTCGTGGAGGTGCTCGGCCCCGGTGCGCACCGCCGGCCGCGCCGGCGCCGGTCGCTGGTGTGCGTCGCCGTGCGGCCGCGGCTGGTCACGGTGCCGGGCCAGGAGGTGCTGACCGCCGACGGCCTCGGCGTGCGGCTCAGCCTGCTCGCCCGGGTGCGCGTCGCGGACCCCCGCACCTGGTACGAGGCGGTCGAGGCGCCGCACGACGTCCTCTACGCCGCCCTGCAGGTCGCGGTCCGCACGGCGGTCGCCGAGCGCACGCTCGACGAGGTCCTCGCCGTGCGCACCGGGCTCGGCGCGGAGCTGGCCGAGGCGGTCGCCACCACGGCCGCGGGGCTGGGCCTGCTCGTCGAGGACGTCGCCGTCCGCGACGTCATGGTGCCCGCGGAGCTGCGGCACGCCGCGGCCGAGCTGGCGGTGGCGCGGGCGCAGGGCGCGGCCGCGCTCGAGCGCGCGCGCAGCGAGGTGGCCGCGACCCGGGCGATGGCCAACGCGGCCCGTGTGCTGGCCGACCACCCGGGGCTGCTCGCGCTGCGCACGCTGCAGGCGGTCGAGGCCGGTGGCGCGACGGTCGTGCTCGAGTCCCGGGGCGCCTGACCCCCCTTCGGCGTGGGCGCGGCGCGGCGCCCCCCCCCCCCCCCCCCCCGGGGCGGGGCCCAGGTGGCCC
>CANKBT010000205.1 GCA_947479995.1 Frankiaceae bacterium
CTGCTTCTGGCGCGCCGACCTCGACGAGGCCGTCCGCGCGCTCGTCGCGGTCGTCCGCGAGGTGCGCCCGCAGGTCGTCGTGACCTACGACGACAACGGCGGCTACGGCCACCCCGACCACTTGCAGGCGCACCGCGTCACCGTGGCGGCCTTCGACGCCGCGGCCGACGCGGCGTACGCGCCGGAGCTCGGCGAGCCCTGGGCCGCCACCAAGCTCTACGCGACGGCGGTGCCCCGCAGCGTGCTCCAGGCGGGCATCGACCACCTGCGCGAGCTCGGCGACGAGACCGGCTTCTTCGGCGTCGAGCGGGCCGAGGACCTGCCGTTCGGCGTGCCGGACGAGGTCGTCACCACCGAGGTCGACGCCCGCGACCACCTCGAGGCGAAGGTCGCCGCCATGCGCGCGCACCGCACGCAGATCGCGGTCGACGGCCCGTTCTTCGCGCTCGCCGACAACGTCGGGCAGAAGGCCTTCGGCCTCGAGCACTACGTGCTGCTGCGCGGCGAGCGCGGCCCGGGCGATGGGCCGAACGGCCGCGAGGCGGACCTGTTCGGAGCAGTGCCCGTCTGACTTGATGGGCCGAACGTGTGGTTGTGGCCGTCACGGAGTGTGACGGCGCGGGATCGGCGACATGCTCGGGGTCCGGACGCGGCACCGCGTCCCGCCCGACCCCCGAGGAGCGCCCGTGACGCAGACCGCCGCCCTGGACGACCTGGTCGCCGCCTCGGGGCAGGTGCTCAGCGCCCGGCACGCCGACGTCGGCACCAGCCGTGAGACCGCCCGCCGCGGGCGCTTCGTGAAGCTGGCGGTGCTCGTCTGGGTGCTCGCCGGCCTGGCGTGGTGGCGGGTGCTGGCCAAGGACCCGGCCGCGGCGTTCCTGCCGCTGCCGTCGATCGACCCGTTCCTGCTCACGATCATCGTCTTCTTCGGCCTGCTGCTCGCCCTCACCGTCGGCCAGCAGGTGCTCTCGGGCCGCTCGCCGCACGTCGTCTACCGCCCCGAGCAGATCGACGTCTCGCTCGACCAGGTCGTCGGCATCGACGGCGTCAAGGACGACGTCGTGCGCTCGCTCAACCTGTTCCTCGCCCACCGGGTCTTCAGCACCGAGATGGGCGGCACGCCGCGGCGCGGCCTGCTGTTCGAGGGCGCGCCCGGCACCGGCAAGACCCACCTGGCCCGCGCGATGGCCAAGGAGGCGGGCGTCCCGTTCCTGTTCGTCAGCGCGACCAGCTTCCAGAGCATGTGGTACGGCGCGACCGCCAAGAAGATCCGCGCGTACTTCAAGGCGCTGCGCAAGGCCGCCCGCAAGGAGGGCGGCGCGATCGGCTTCATGGAGGAGATCGACGCGATCGCGATGTCGCGCGGCGGCGTCTCGACGGCGATGGCGCCGGCCGCCGCGCCGATGACGGCCCTGTCGCCCATGACGTCGTGCTGCGGCCCGCTGGCCACCCCCGCGACCGGCAGCGCCGGCGGCGGCACCGTCACCACGCCGTTCATGAGCGAGGGCACCGGCGGCGTCGTCAACGAGCTGCTCGTGCAGATGCAGTCGTTCGACGCGCTCACCGGCTGGCAGCGCCTCGGCGGCTGGTTCGTCGACCGCGCCAACCTGCTGCTGCCCCCCGACCGCCAGCTGTCGCGCCCGTCGCTGCTGCCGTCGAACGTGCTGCTCATCGCCGCCACCAACCGCGCCGACAGCCTCGACCCGGCGCTGCTGCGCCCCGGCCGCTTCGACCGCCGGCTCACCTTCGAGCTGCCGTCCAAGAGCGGGCGCCGCGCGCTCGTCGACCACTTCCTGGCCCGCAAGGCGCACGAGGCCGAGCTCGACGACGACGAGCGCCGCGACGCGCTCGCCGCCATCACGCAGGGCTACAGCCCGGTGATGATCGAGCACCTGCTGGACGAGGCGCTCGTCAGCGCCGTCCGCGGCGGCCGCTCCGCCATGACGTGGAAGGACGTCGAGCAGGCGCGCCTCGTCGAGGAGGTCGGCACCGGCGCGCCGGTCGAGTACACCGCGCACGAGCGGGTGCTCATCGCCACGCACGAGGCGGGCCACGCCACCGCCGCCTGGCTCACCGCCCCCCAGCGCCGGCTGGAGATCCTCACGATCATCAAGCGCCGCGGCGCGCTCGGCCTGCTCGCGCACGGCGACCGCGAGGACGTCTTCACCCGCTCGCGCACCGAGCTCCGCGCGCTCGTGCAGATCGCGCTGGCCGGCCAGTGCGCCGAGGAGGTCTTCTTCGGCGACGTGAGCACCGGCCCCGGCGGCGACCTGCTCTACGCCACCAACTGCGCGGCCGAGATGGTCGGCGCGCACGGCATGGACTCCACGCTCATCTCCTACCTCGCCGTGCAGAACAGCTCGTTCTCCGACACCAACATCGTCGGCCGCGTGCTGGGCGACCCGCGCGGGCGCGACCAGGTGGAGGCGGTGCTGCAGGAGCTCAAGACGGCGGTGCGCGCGCTCGTCGTCGAGAACCGCCACCTCGTCGAGGCGCTGCGCGACGCGCTGCTCGAGCGCGAGGAGCTCATCGGCACCGAGATCACCGACGTGCTCGAGCAGGCCGCCGCGCGCGGCCCGCGCCCGGCCGTCATCGACCTCACGCAGCCGGGCGTCGCGGCCGCGACCGACGCCCCCGCCTGAGCCGCCCGCTCCGGGGTCGGGCACGCTGGTCGGCGTGCCCGACCCGTCCGCGTGGACCCGCGCCCCGGCGTACGCGCTGGTGCTCGTGCTGGCCGCGGGCGCCGCGCTGTGGGGCGCGTTCCTCGTGCCGCTGCGCACCCCCGGCGGGGGCGCGCCGCTGCCGGTGAGCGTGCTGCTCGCGCTGGCCGTCGTGCCGCTGTGCCGCCAGGGCGGGCGCCTGACCGGCAGCCGCTGGGGCGCCGCCGGGCCGGGCCTGCTGTGGGTCGTGCTGGTGCTGCTGCTCGGCCTCGGCCGCGCGGAGGGCGACGTCGTGCTGCCGGGCGACAGCGTCGTCGGGCTGCTGTTCCTCGTGCTCGGCACCCTGGGCGCGTCGGCGACGATCGGCGCCTGGCGCCCGCCCGGGGCTACACCCGCCGTGTCCTCCGGCCGAAGCACCTCCCGTGGAGGAGCAGGCAGCTGAGCAGGGGACGGCCGACGAGGTCGTCGTCGTGCGCCTCGGCGGGGCGCGGTACGCGCTGCCGATGGCCGTCGTCGCCGAGGTCGGCCGCCCGCCGCAGCTGACCCGGGTGCCGGGGCTGCCCGCATGGGTGGCGGGCCTGGCCAACTGGCGCGGCCGCGTGCTGCCGGTGCTCGACCTGAGGCCGCTGCTCGGCGGCGCCGCGCTCGCGGCCACGCACGGCCGGCTCGTCGTGCTGCACGTCGACGGCGTGCGCGTCGGCCTGGTCACCGAGGGCGTCGACGGCTCGACCGCGCTCGACCTCGAGCGCCTCGACGCCCCGCCCGCGCACCTGCCGCCGTCCGCCGCCGGCCTGCTCGCCGGGCAGCGCACCGACGACGACGGCCCCCTCGCCGTGCTCGAGCCCGCCGCCGTGCTCGGGCTGTCCGCGCAGCTGCCGCGCGTCCGGCGCGCCGGATGACGCTCCAGTCGCCCGGCGCGCGCGCCGATGCCCCCGTACGACCCCTGCAGGAGGACTGACGTGGACTTCTCGATCCGGCTGGCCCGTGCCGCCGCCGCCATGACGTGGGCGAGCCTGCTCGTCGGCCTGGTGGCCATCACGCTGATGGACCGTGTCGGCGCGCCCGAGGGCGTCGTGGTGCACGCCGGGGCGGCGTACGCCTGGACCGCGCTCGGCGTCGTGGCCGCCACGTTCATGACGGTGCTGCCGTCGCTGGCGGTGAAGTCGCACTGGGTGCTGTCGAACATCGTCGTGCTGCGCGCCCTGCTGCTCATCGGCATCACCGTCTGGGTGACCGCGGACGTCGCGCTCACCGGCGGCATCCGCGGCCCGTTCTGGATCTGCTACCTCGGCACGGTGCTGTTCGCCGCCGTGTCGCTGCCGGCCTGGCAGGCGGCCTTCTTCGGCCTCGCCGCCAGCGGCGGCCTCGTCGCCGCGTCGGCGATCGCGCACACGCTGGACGCCGCGTCGATCGGCCCGCTGGTGCTCGTCGGCACCGCGTTCCCGATCGCGGCGGTCTTCAACTCCACGCTCGCCTCGGCCGTCTGGTCGCTGCGCGACCAGGCCCGCCAGGAGCGCAAGGCGCTCGTGGCCCGCGTCGACGAGCTGTCCGGGGTGCTCGAGCGCGCCGCGCAGGGCGACCTCGCGGTCGAGGTCACCGGCGCCGACGACGCCCAGCTGGGCACGCTGTCGCACGCCTTCGCCGACACGATCGGCAACCTGCGCTCGCTCGTCGGGCAGATCCGCTCCGGCGGCGAGCAGATCGGCGCCTCCGCGGGCGAGCTGCTCGCGACCGCCGAGGAGCACGCCGCGAGCGCCACGCAGCAGTCCAGCGCCGTGAGCGAGACGACCTCGACCATCGAGGAGCTCGCCGCCACCGCCGCGCAGATCGCCGAGACGAGCGAGGCCGTGGCCCGCTACGCCGCCGAGACGCTGCGCTACGCCGAGCAGGGCCGCACCGCCGTCTCGGCGAGCGTCGACTCGATGGACACCATCGCCGAGCGGGTCGACGGCATCGCCACGCGCGCGCTGTTGCTCGGCGAGAAGTCGCACGAGATCGGCCGGATCCTCGGCGTCATCGACGACCTCGCCGACCAGACCAACCTGCTCGCGCTCAACGCCGCGATCGAGGCCGCGCGCGCCGGCGAGCACGGCCGCGGCTTCGCCGTCGTCGCCTCCGAGGTGCGCAAGCTCGCGGAGCGCTCGCAGGAGTCCGCCGGGCAGATCCAGGCGCTCGTCGGCGAGATCCAGGCCGAGACCAACAGCACCATCATCGCCTCGGAGGAGGGCGCCAAGGAGGTCCGCGCGGGCACCACGCTCGCCCGCGGCGTCGTCGACGCGCTCGAGCGCATCTCCGGCATGGTCGACGAGACGACCACCGCCGCCAAGGAGATCTCGATCGCCACGCAGCAGCAGCGCAGCGCGTCGGACCAGGTCGTCGCCGCGATGACGCAGGTGTCCGACGTCTCCCGGCAGTACGCCGTCGGCTCGCGCCAGGCCGCGGCCGCGGCGGCGCAGCTCAACGTGCTCGCGGCCGAGCTCCGCTCGTCGATCGCGCAGTTCAAGGTCACCTAGCCCAGGCGCGCACCAGGAGCGGGACCGCAGCAGCGGTCCCGCTCCTCGCGCGTCCGGGGGCGCGACAGGTGGCGGCCCCCGAGTCGTCCGGCCAGGGCGCGTCAGGGCCCCGCGCTACAGCGACGGCCGGTGCGCGCCGACGTAGAGGGCATGCCGGCGTGGGGTGAGGATCCCGAGCTGCTCGCGACCTTCCGCGCGGAGGTCGAGGAGCGGCTCGCGAGCCTGCAGGAGGGCCTGCTGGCCCTCGAGGGGCACCCGGCCCCGCGCCAGGTGGTGCAGGGGCTCTTCCGCGACGCGCACACGGTCAAGGGCTCGGCGCGCATGCTCGGCCTGGCCGGGGTGCTCAAGGTCGCCCACGGCATGGAGGACCTGCTCGGCGGCCTGCGCGACGGCCGCACGACCGTCCGCCGCGACCTCGTCGACCTGCTGCTGGCCAGCGGCGACGGCATCGGCCGCGCGCTGCCCGGCGGCGAGCTGGCCGACGACGACCTCGCGCCGCTCGTCGAGGCGCTCGCCTCCGCCGTGGCCGGCGCCGAGCCGGTCGTCGTGCCGTCGCTGGCGCGCGCGGCGGTGGCGGCGGGCGGCGACGCCGCACCCGCCCCCGCGTCGGCACCCGCCGCCGCTCCCGCCCCCGGGGCGGCCGAGGGCAGCGGCACGGTGGTCACCGTGCCGGCGCAGCCCGCGCCCTTCTCCTTCGGCGCGGCGCCCCTGCCCGCCGCCGTCGCGCCCGCCGCGCCCGCCGCA
>CANKBT010000206.1 GCA_947479995.1 Frankiaceae bacterium
GGGGCGGCACCGAGCGCTGTGCCGACCGCGGCGACGGCCGCGCGCGGCGGGCTGGCCGCGACCGGCGGCGGGGCGACGGGCCTCGCCGCGCTCCTGGCCGTCACGGGCCTGGCCGCACGGCGGCGCCTCGCGCGCTAGGCCAGCGCGAGCAGCAGGAGCAGGCAGACCAGGGCGGCGAGCAGCAGCGGCCCGGCGGGCAGGCCGGGCTGGTCCTCGCGGAGCCAGCGCAGGCTCGCGCGGCACGTCGCGCACCGCGCGTCCGCCACGCGGCCGCCGCACGCGGCGCAGACCAGGTCCTCCGACACACCCACATCGTGCCTCAACGCGGTCCCGCCCGCCGTGCTTCCTGCGACCTAGGGTGACTGCCGTGATCCGCCTCGAGCACGTGACGAAGAGCTACGCCGCCGGAAGCCGGCCGGCGCTGCTCGACGTGGACGTCGACATCGAGAAGGGCGAGTTCGTCTTCCTCGTCGGCTCGTCCGGGTCGGGCAAGAGCACCTTCCTCCGGCTGCTGCTCAAGGAGGAGCGGCCGACGTCCGGCCGGGTGCGCGTGGCCGGCAAGGACCTCGGCTCGCTGTCGAGCTGGAAGGTGCCGGCGCTGCGCCGCTCGATCGGCTGCGTCTTCCAGGACTTCCGCCTGCTGCCGAACAAGACGGTCACGCAGAACGTCGCCTTCGCGCTCGAGGTCATCGGCAAGCCGCGCCACCAGGTCGCCCGGATCGTGCCGGAGGTGCTCGAGCTGGTCGGGCTGGAGGGCAAGGGCGACCGCATGCCCGACGAGCTGTCCGGCGGCGAGCAGCAGCGCGTCGCCGTCGCCCGCGCCTTCGCCAACCGGCCGATGATCCTCATCGCCGACGAGCCCACCGGCAACCTCGACCCCGGCACCTCGATCGGCATCATGAAGCTGCTCGACCGCATCAACCGCACCGGCACGACGGTCGTCATGGCCACGCACGACGCCGCCATCGTCGACTCGATGCGCCGCCGCGTCGTCGAGCTCTCGCACGGCCGGGTCGTCCGCGACCAGGACCGCGGCGTCTACGGCTACGGGAGCTGACGTGCGCGTCTCCTCCGTCGCCAGCGAGGCCGTCCAGGGCCTGCGCCGCAACCTCGTCATGTCGGTCGCGGCCGTCGTCACGGTCGCCATCTCGCTGACCTTCGTCGGCGGCGCGCTGCTCATCCGGCTCACGGTCGACCGGCTCGAGGACGCGCTCTACCGCGACCTCACCGTGTCGATCTTCCTCAACGACGGCATCACCGACCCGCAGCGCCAGGAGGTCGCGCAGGTGCTGTCGGGCACGCCGTACGTCGAGGAGGTGACGTACGAGAGCAAGGAGGAGGCGTTCCGCCGCTTCAAGCTGCAGAACCCCAACGACCCCGACCTCATCGCCAACGTCACCGCCGACGCGCTGCCCGAGTCCTACCGCGTCGAGCTGTCCGACCCCGAGCAGTACGAGGTGGTCGCCAGCGCCGTGCAGGGGCTTCCGGCGGTCGACGAGGTCGTCGACTTCCGCGAGTTCCTCGAGTCGCTGTTCGGCATCCTCGGCGGGCTGCGCAACTTCGCGCTCGCGACGGCCGGCGTGCAGATCATCGCGGCGACCCTGCTCATCGCCAACACCGTGCGCGTCACGGCGTTCAGCAGACGGCGGGAGACCGGCGTCATGCGCCTGGTCGGCGCCACCCGGTGGTACATCCAGCTGCCGTTCCTCGTCGAGGGCCTGGTCATCGGCCTGCTCGGCACGGCCATCGGCGTGGGGCTGCTCGCGGCCGGCAAGTGGGCACTGCTCGACGGCCAGCTCGAGGAGCTGTTCCGCAACGGCATCATCCAGAACCCCTCGTACACCGACATCGTGCTGGGGCAGGGGCCGTGGCTGCTCGCGCTCGGGCTCGGCATCAGCGCGGTCACCTCCCTGCTCGCCCTCCAGCGCTACGTGCGGGTCTGACGTGCGGCGCCCCTGGTCGGCCCGCCGCGCCACCGCCGTCGGCCTCGTCGTCGCCGGCCTGCTGGGCGTCGCCCCGGCCGCGCAGGGCCAGTCGATCGACGAGCAGCTGCGCGCCGCCGCCGGCCAGCTCGAGGACTCCACCGCCGCCGTGCAGGCCGCCGCCGCGCAGCTGCAGACCGTGTCGGCCGCGCTGGCCCCCGCGCGCGAGGAGGCGGCCGCCGCGGCGACCGAGCTGGCCGGCGCGCAGGCCGAGCTGGTCGCCGCCACCGCGGCGGTCCGCCGCGCGGAGCTCGCCGTCGAGGCCTCGCAGGGCCGGCTCGCCGAGGGCGAGGCGCGCGTCGCCGCCGGGCGCGCCGAGGTCGCGCAGATCGCCCGCGCGTCGTACGTCCGCGGGCCCCGGCCGCCGGTGCCGGTGCTCGAGTCGGCCGGCATGACCGCCTACCTGGAGACGAGCGCGCTCGTCGACCAGGTGCTCGAGGCACGCGGCGACACCGTGCGCCGCCTGGTCGCCGACCGCCAGGCGCTGGCGCAGGTCGCGGCCGAGCTCGAGGACGACGAGCGCGCCGCCGAGGGCGCCCGCGAGGACGCCGCCGACGGCGAGCGCCGGGCCGCCGAGGTCGCCGCGCGCGCCGCCGCCGCCGAGGAGCGCGTGCGCGGCCTGGTCGCGCAGCAGGCGCAGGTGCTCGCCGGCGCGGAGCAGGAGCGCGCCGCCGACCTCGCGGCCTACCAGCAGGCGCAGGCCGCCTCCGCCGCGCTCGAGGCGCGCCTGCGGGCCGAGGCCGAGCAGCGCCGGGCCGCCGCGGCGGCCGCCTCGGTGCCGCAGCCGCGGGCGCCGCCGGCCGCCGACCAGGGCCGCATGCAGTGGCCCGCCGACGGCCGCCTCACCAGCCGCTACGGCACCCGCCGGCACCCCATCTACGGCGACACCCGCTTCCACGCCGGCATCGACATCGGCGCGCCCAGCGGCTCGCCGATCGTCGCCGCGGAGGACGGCGTCGTGGTCTTCTCCGGCGTGCAGAGCGGCTACGGCAACTCCATCGCCATCAGCCACGGCACGGTCGGCGGCCGCGACCTCGTCACCTTCTACGCCCACCAGAGCCAGCTCATCGCGCGCCAGGGCGCGCGGGTCTCGCGCGGCCAGGTCATCGGCCGGGTCGGCAGCACCGGCAACAGCACCGGCCCGCACCTGCACTTCGAGGTGCGCCTGGACGGCGCGACGACCGACCCGCTCGACTGGGTGAGCCCGCCCTAGACTCGCCGCCATGCCCCTGCACCGCGTGACCCGTCGCGCGCTCGGGCTGGCCGCCGGCGCGGCCGCGGTCGTCGCCGCCTTCACCGCCGGCGTGCTCGCGGCCGGCGGTGCCGCGCCCGAGGAGTCCCGGCTCGACGAGGCCGCCGCGCGCATCGAGGACGACGCGCTCGCGCCGGTCGACCGCGAGGCGCTCGACGCCGCCGCCATCACCGCCATGCTCCGCGCCGCCGGCGACCAGTGGGGGCAGTGGCAGCCGCCCGGCGCGCCGGTGGTGCGGCTGCGCGCCGACGCCCCGCGCGTCGGCGTCCGCGACCTGCCCGGCGCGGCCGGCCCGGTCACCGTCGTCACCGTCCCCGCCTTCGACCGCGGCACCGGCACGGCCGTGCGCGAGGCCGTCGCGACGCTGCCGGACGACGCCGCGGGCGTCGTGCTCGACCTGCGCGGCAACGGCGGCGGGCTGCTCGACGAGGCCGTCGACACCGCCTCCGCGTTCCTCGACGGCGGCCCGGTCGCGCGCGTCGCGCGCGGCGACGGCGCGGTGCTGCCCTTCGACGCCGCGCGCGGCGGCGACACCGGCACCTCGCTCGTGGTGCTCGTCGACAGCCGCACCGCCAGCGCGGCCGAGGTCGTCGCCGGCGCGCTGCGCGACCGCGGCCGCGCCGTGCTCGTCGGCACCCGCACCTTCGGCAAGGGCACCGTGCAGGAGCCCAGCCGGCTGTCCGACGGCTCGACGCTGCAGCTCACCGCCGGCTCCTGGACGACCCCCGGCGGAGACACCGTCGAGGGCGTCGGCCTCGCGCCCGACGTCGTCGTCGCCGACCCCGCGGCCGCGCTCGACCGCGCCGTGGCCGTGCTGCCGGGCCTGCTCGCCGGGACGGGCTCGTGAAGCGCGGGCCCGCCGCCGGCGACAAGGGCGCGCCGAAGACCAAGCTCGTCGCGCAGAACAAGAAGGCGCGCCACGACTACACCGTCGAGGACGTCTTCGAGGCCGGCATCGTGCTCACCGGCACCGAGGTGAAGTCGCTGCGCGAGGGCCGCGCGTCGCTCGTCGACGGCTACGCCGACATCCGCGACGGCGAGGCCTGGCTGCTCGGCGTGCACATCCCGGAGTACACCGAGGGCACGTGGAACAACCACGCCCCGCGCCGGGTGCGCAAGCTGCTGCTGCACCGCCGCGAGATCGAGCACCTCATCGGCAAGACCAAGGAGACCGGCGCCGCGCTCGTGCCGCTCTCGCTCTACTTCAAGGACGGCCGCGCCAAGGTCGAGATCGCGCTCGCCCGGGGCCGCAAGGCGTACGACAAGCGCCAGGTGCTCGCCGAGCGCGACGCGGCCAAGGAGATCCGCAACGCGATGGGGCGCAACGCCAAGGGCATGCGTGCTGAGGCCCGCCGCCGCCGCTGACGGCGGCTCCCGCCCGGACGTCGTCGACGCCGCGGCCGAGGCCGCCGAGGTGCGGGCGCTCTGGGAGCCGCTCGGCCTGCCGGGGCTGGTCGACGTGCACGTGCACTTCATGCCCAAGCAGGTGATGGACAAGGTCTGGGCCTACTTCGACGCGGTCGGCCCGCTGACCGGCGCGCCGTGGCCGATCGCCTACCGCACCGACGAGGCCGACCGCCTGGCCCGCCTGCGGGCGATGGGCGTGCGCGCGTTCACCGCGATGCTCTACCCGCACAAGCCCGGCATGGCCGCGTGGCTCAACGCCTGGGCCGCGGACTTCGCCGGCGCCCACCCCGACGTGCTCCACACCGCCACCTTCTTCCCCGAGGAGGACGCAGCGGCGTACGTCGACGCGGCGCTGGAGCGCGGCGCCCGGGTGTTCAAGAGCCACGTGCAGGTCGGCGCGTACGACCCGCGCGACCCGCTGCTCGACGGCGTGTGGGGGCGGCTCGCCGACGCCGGCACGCCGGTCGTCGTGCACTGCGGCAGCGGCCCGGCGCCCGGCGCGTTCACCGGCCCGGGGCCGTTCGGCGAGGTGCTGCGGCGCCACCCGCGGCTCGCCGCCGTCATCGCCCACATGGGCATGCCGGAGTACGCCGAGTTCCTCGCGCTCGCGGCCGCGCACGACCGCGTGCACCTCGACACCACGATGGCGTTCACCGACTTCGCCGAGGCCCGCGCGCCGTTCCCGGACGCGCTGCGCGGCGCGCTCGTCGACCTGCAGGACCGCGTGCTGCTCGGCACCGACTTCCCGAACACGCCCTACCCGTACGCCCACCAGCTCGCGTCGCTCGTCCGCCTCGACCTCGGGGACGACTGGCTGCGGGCCGTCCTGCACGACAACGCGGCGCGACTGCTGGAGCTGGCATGACCACGTACCTGATCGTCGACGGCGAGAACATCGACGCGACCCTCGGCAACAACGTGCTGGGCGGCCGTCGCCCCACCCCCGACGAGCGGCCGCGGTGGGACCGCGTGCTGTCGTACGCCAAGGGCGAGAGCGGCGACGCGAGCGGCCTGTTCTTCCTCAACGCCTCGCACGGCGCGCTGCCCATGACGTTCGTGTCAGCGCTGCTCGCCATCGGCTACCGGCCGCTGCCGCTGTCGTCGTCCGAGCCGGGCGTCAAGGTCGTCGACGTCGGCATCCAGCGCACGCTCGAGGCGCTCAAGGAGCGCGAGGGCGACGTCCTGCTCGTCAGCCACGACGGCGACTTCCTGCCGCAGGTCGGCGACCTGCTCGAC
>CANKBT010000207.1 GCA_947479995.1 Frankiaceae bacterium
CGACCTCGAGAAGGCCGGCGTCACGGGCGTCGCCGGCGCGGGCGAGGCGGCGCACGCCACCGCGCGCTGGGTCGTCGCCCAGGTCGCCGCGCTGCACTCGTCGGCCGAGCTGCAGATCACCGTGCTGTCCGACGCGGCGTCCGCCGACCGCTGGCAGTGGGTGCGCTGGCTGCCGCACGTGCGCGCCGACGCCGACTCGGGCGTGCTGTCGCGCGTCGGCAACGACGACGAGACGACGGCCCGCCGCATCGGCGAGCTGGCGCGCGAGCTCGAGTCGCGCCGGGCGGCGGCCGAGGGCCAGCAGGCGGTGGCGTTCACCCCGCTGCTCGTCGTGCTCGACGGCGCCCGCCGGCTGCGCCTGCTCAACGGCATGGTGCAGCTGCTGCGCGAGGGCCCCGGCCTCGGCATGGCCTTCCTGTGCCTCGACAGCGACCCGCGCCTGCTGCCCGAGGAGTGCAAGGCCGTCCTCACCGCGCAGGGCGACTGGCTGCGCGTCGAGCGCTCCGGCGCCCGCACCGTCGAGGGCGTCCGGCCCGACGTCGTCGACGTGCGCTGGTGCGAGCGGGTCGCGCGCGCGCTCGCGCCGATCCGCGACGTCAGCCAGCTCGACGCCGCCGCGTCGGTGCCGACGACGAGCCGGCTGCTCACGGTGCTGCGCCTCGACCCGCCGACCGGCGAGCGCCTCGCGCAGGCGTGGGCCCGCGCGGGGCGCAGCACCCGGGCCGTCATCGGCGAGGGCGCCGAGGGGCCGTTCGAGCTCGACATCCGGCGCGACGGCCCGCACGGCCTGGTCGCCGGCACCACCGGCTCCGGCAAGTCCGAGCTGCTGCAGACCCTCATCGCCTCGCTCGCGGTCGGCAACCGGCCCGACGAGATGACCTTCGTGCTCGTCGACTACAAGGGCGGCGCGGCGTTCAAGGACTGCAACCGGCTGCCGCACACCGTCGGCATGGTCACCGACCTCGACGGCCACCTCACCAGCCGGGCGCTCGTCTCGCTCGGCGCCGAGCTGCGCCGCCGCGAGCACCAGCTCGCCGCCGCCGACGCCAAGGACATCGAGGACTACCTCGCCGGCCGCCAGCCCGGCGACCCGCCGATGCCGCGCCTCATGATCGTCATCGACGAGTTCGCCGCCCTCGTCGCCGAGCTGCCCGACTTCGTCACCGGCCTGGTCGACATCGCCCGCCGCGGCCGGTCGCTGGGCGTGCACCTCGTGCTCGCCACGCAGCGCCCCGCCGGCGTCGTCAGCGCCGAGATCAAGTCGAACACCAACCTGCGCATCGCCCTGCGCGTCACCGACACCAACGACAGCCAGGACGTCATCGAGGCCAAGGACGCCGCGCACATCAGCAAGGGCACGCCCGGGCGCGGCTACGCCCGGCTCGGCTTCTCCTCGCTCGTGCCCTTCCAGTCGGCGCGCGTCGGCGGGCGGCCGCGGTCGGCCGACGAGAGCGCCGCCGTCGACCTGCGCGAGGTCGACTGGCGGTCGCTCGGCAGCGCCGCCGCCGTGCGTGCCAAGGGCTCCGACGAGGAGGGCGACATCACCGTGCTGTCCGACCTCGCCACGCTCGTGCTGGCGCTGCAGGACGCCACCCGCATCGCCGGGGTCGAGCCGCCGCCGAGCCCGTGGCTGCCCGCGCTGGCCGAGCGCGTCACCGTCGACGACCTGCCGCCCGTGCCGCTGCCCGCCGGCGCCGACCTGCCGCCGATCCCGCTCGGGCTCGCCGACCTTCCCGACCTGCAGCGCCAGGACGCCATGACCTGGGACCTGTCCGGCGGCGGGCACCTCGCCGTCGCGGGCCAGCCGCGCTCGGGACGCTCGAGCGTGCTGCGGCTCGTCGCCGAGGGCATCGCCCGGCTCACCTCGCCGCGCGACGTGCACGTCTACGGGCTCGACTTCGGCAACAACGCCCTCCTGCCGCTGCTCGCCATGCCGCACGTCGGGGCGGTCGTCACGCGCGACCAGCAGGACCGCCTGCGCCGGCTGCTCACCCTGCTCGGCAGCGAGGTGACGCGGCGCCAGCAGCTGCTCGCCGAGCAGGGCTTCGCCGACATCAGCGAGCAGCGCCGCGCGCAGGCCGACCCCGACCAGCGGCTGCCCTACCTCGTCGTGCTGCTCGACCGCTGGGAGGGCTTCACCGCGGCGTACGAGTCGGTCGACGCGGGGGCGTTCCTCGAGCGCGTGGCGCAGCTGCTGCGCGAGGGCCCGGGCGTCGGCCTGCGCATGGTCGTCGCCGGCGACCGCACCGCGCTGACCGGCCGCATGGCCACGCTCGTCGAGGACCGGCTGCTGCTGCGCATGCCGTCGCCGGAGGACTACGCCTTCGTCGGGCTGCGCGCCCGCGACGTGCCGTCGAGCATGCCGCCGGGGCGCGCCTTCCGCGGCGGCGACACCACGCGCGAGGTGCAGCTCGCGCTGCTGGACGCCGACCCGTCGGGCACCGCGCAGGTCGCCGCGCTGCAGCGCTCGGCGGCCGCCGCGACCGCCGCCGCCGCGGGGCTGCCGGCGTCGGTGCGCCCGCGGCGCGTCGACGACCTGCCGCTCGCGATCTCGCGCGCCGAGGCCGAGGCGCTCGCCGACCGCCGGCTGCGCCCGACCGAGCTGCTCGTCGGCGTCGGCGGCGACACGCTGTCGCTGCGCACGCTCGACGTCGTCGACGACGGCTCGGGCCTGCTGGTCATCGGGCCGCCGCGGAGCGGCCGCAGCTCGACGCTGCTGTCGGCGACCGCCGACGCCCTGGCCCGCGGCTGGTCGCCGGTGGTGCTCACGCCGCGCCGCAGCCCGCTGCGCGACCTGCCCGAGGGCCGCCGCGGGGTGGTGCACCTCGACGACTCCGCGACGCCCGACGACCTGCGCAGCGCGCTCAAGGCGCTGCGCCGCCCGCGCCTGCTCGTCATCGACGACTACGAGGTGCTGGGCGCCGACCACCCGCTGGCCGCCGTCGCCGAGGAGTACCTCAAGGAGGTGCGCGACGCCGCGGACGGCCTGCTCGTCGCGTGCGGCGTCGACGAGGTGACGACCTACTACCGCGGGCCCACGGCGGCGATGCGCAAGAGCCGCACCGGCCTGGTGCTGGCCCCGCGCTCCTCGACCGACGGCGAGGCGTTCAGCGCCCGGCTGCCGCGCTCGGTCGGCGGCGCCGTGCCGCAGGGCCGCGGCGTGCTGGTGCGCCCCTCCGGCTGGGAGTGGGTGCAGGTGCCCCGGCCCGACGACCCGGCGGCCTAGCGGGGCACCGCCCGCGCCCGGACGTCTGCTCGACGGGGAGGCGACCACCCGCGGCACGGGCAGACGCGAGGCGCGCCGCACCCCGGCACGACGAAGGGCCCGGCGCGCGTGCGCCGGGCCCTTCGTCGTGCGTCGTGCGAGCTAGCCGATCGGGGCGACCGGGGTGAGCTGCGGGGCGTCGGTGACGCCGTTCACGAGCGCGTTGTTGTTGTGGTTGTTGGCGACGTCGGTGGCGGCCATCGCGAGGGCCTCCTCGAAGCGCAGCAGGGCCGGCTTGAAGTCCGCCCAGGCCTGGCGGAACGCCTGCGCGTTGGGGCTCTCCCAGACGGCGTTGTTGAGCGACGCGTCGGTCGACTTCTGGATCGTGTTCGCCCCGCTCACGTTCTCCTTGAGCGTGTTGTACAGGGCCTCGAGGGTCTGGAGCTCTGCGGTCAGTGCCATGGGGATGGCTCTCCTTCAGGACGGGACGAGGGCCGAGCGCCCTGTCGACGAGTCGGTGGTTCCGGTGCGCTGACCGTATGCCCGGGGCGACGGCCGCCGGGGCCCTCGCGACGAGGGTTCACCCGGTTTTCGCGCATCACGCCGTACGCGCTCCGTGGCCCGGCAGGAGCTGCTGGACGAGGGCGTCGGTCTGCGGCTCGGCGCGCACGCGGCCGTCCGCGAGGGCGGCCTCCAGGTCGGCCACGACGCCCGGCGTGCCGTCCGGCGGGGTGAGGCGCAGCAGGTCGCGCCAGACCGCCTCGGCGAGCGGGACGAGCCGCAGGCCGGTGCGCAGCAGCGCCTGCGCGCCGCCCGGGTCGCCGCCGGCGGCGGCCAGCTCCGCGGCCCGCCGCGCGACCGCGCTGGCCGTCGTGCGCGTCTCGCTGGCGGCCGCGTGGAAGCGCAGCCAGCGGTAGCGGCCGGCGGGGACGGCGGAGAACGCCTCGCCGCGCACGGGCGCCAGGGCGGCCCGCAGCACGGCCAGCTCGTCCGGGCCGGACGCGACGGTCGCGGCCGTGCGCAGGGCGTCGACGTCGGCGTGCACGTCGTCGGCGAGCAGGTAGCGGCCGTCGGCCGACAGGCGCAGCCGCGGCAGGCCGTCGGGGGCGGTGCCGAGCCAGGCCTGCGCGGCGGCGACCGTCTCGGCGACGACGCCGTCGTCGACGCCGCGCGGCCAGACCAGTGCGCGCAGCAGCTGCGCGTGCAGGCCCTCGCGGTGCAGCGCGACCGCGACGACGACCTCGGTGAGCAGCGGGCGGGCCGCCTCGTCGAGCGGGCCCGGCGCCTGCACCTGCACCGGCCCGAGCAGCCCCACGGTGACCCCGGGGGCGGTGCGCGCCACGAGCGCCGACGGCACGCCCGGCAGCGCCGGCAGCAGCGCCCAGGGGGCCGGCGCAGCGCCCGCGGGCGCCGGGCTCGTCGGCTCCGGCCCGAGCAGCTCGACGGCTCCGCGGGGCGTGAGCGCGGCGACCTGCGCGCCGGCCTCGCGGCGGGTGGCGTCGGCGTCGCGCAGCAGCGCGAGCACCTGCCCGTACGCCTGCTGGCCGAGCAGGCGGGCGGTGCCGGTGACGCCGAAGACGCCGAGGTCGATGCGGCCGCCGGGCTCGAGCGAGAAGCGCCAGCCGGTGCCCGCTGCATCGCCGACCACGACGACGGCGAGCGGCGTGCGGCCGCGGCGGACGACCTCGGCGAGGGCGGCGGCGTCCTCGGGCGACGGCGGGCCCGACAGCACGAGCACCCGCGGGCGGGTGTGCTCGGCCCCGCGCGCCAGGCGCCCGGAGAGCACGCCGTCGACGCCCAGGCGGCGCAGCGCGGCCTCGCCGTCGGCGAGCTCGGAGCGCACGCCGGGCAGGACGTCGGCGAGCAGCGACGCGGTGGTCAGGCTGCCGGGCGCGACGTCGGCGAGGTCGTCGCCGAAGCCGACGAGCGTGACGGCCACGCCGTCCGACCAGCCGTTGGTCGCGACCTCGACGGCGAGCGACACGGCGGCGTCGCGGGCGCGCTCGCCGACGAGGCTGACGAGGCCGGGCGCGACCTCGAGGTCGACGAGCACCTCGTGGTCGCCGACCGTCGCGACGTTGACGAGCGCGGGGTACGGCGCGGCGACGCGCGGCGCGGCGGGCAGCGCCTCGCCCTCGGCCAGCACGACGGTGAGCACCCGGCCGTCGGCCGACGCCTCCCAGCCCTCCGGCGCGGTCGCACCGCCCCGGCTGAGGTGCAGCACGACGTCGCGCGCGCCGACGTAGGCCAGCGCCACCTCGGGCAGCGGGCGCCCGTGCGCGGCGCAGTCGGCGGCCAGCTCGCGCAGCCGCACGTCGAGCAGCGCGGCGCGCTCGGTGTCGGCGGCGAGGCGCAGCCGCTCCTCGGCGCCGGCGGCGCTCGGCGGGCCGTACGGGCCGCGGCGGGCCGACAGGGCGACGAGCAGGCCGGCGGCGAGCAGGCCGCCGCCGAGCAGCGCCTGCTCCAGGGTCGTGCCGCTCTGCGCCTGCGGGGCGGCGTCGGGCGCCTCGGCGACCGGGCTCCCGGGGGGCGCCTGCGCCGGCACCGGGGCGGGCGTCGCGGGCGGCGGGGTCGCGGCGACGCTGATGCCCGGGCCGCTCGCGTCGGC
>CANKBT010000208.1 GCA_947479995.1 Frankiaceae bacterium
CGACCGGCGGGCCGCCGGCGCCGACGAGCACCCGCGCGCGGCGGGTGGCGTCGACGCGGGCCTGCACCCGGCGGCTGCGGGCGCCGGCGGCGGTGCCGGCGAACAGCAGCATCGCCAGCGCGTAGAGCAGGACCGCCGTGACCAGCAGGCCGTCGCTCAGGTCAGCCACGGGGGCCCTCCTCGTGCGTGGGGTGGTGCGGGACGTCGGTGCCGGGGCGTGCGGGCGCGGCCCGCTCCCGGAGCCGGGCGGTGAGCTCGGCGAACTCCGCCTCGAAGGCGTCGGGGGCGGTGCGGGCCAGGCCGCCGACCTCGACCACGGTACGGGCGGGGGTGCCGTCGCTGCCTGCCGGGACCTCGGCGACGCGCACCCACAGCCGGCGGCGGCGGATGCCGAGCGAGAGCAGCAGCCCGGCGACGATGCCGACCGAGGCCCACAGCGCGATCCACTTGCCGGGGTCCTGGGTCACCTGGAAGGTCGCCCACTCCTCGACGCCGACGAACTCCAGGCTGCCGCCGCCGGGCAGCTCCCAGGTCTCGCCGGGCGAGAGCGTCGGCGACGAGCCGACCTGCTCCATGTCGTCGCGGTCGAGCTCGTAGACCGACTGCGACAGGCCGGCGTCGGTGCCGAGGTTGCCGCGGAACGCGCCGACCGTGAGGCCGGGGTCGGTCGCGTCGGGGAACGTCGACGTCACGCCGGTGTCGGGGTTGAGCGCGGTCGTCGGCGTGAAGACGCCCTCGAAGCCGAGCTGGCCGCTGCCGTCCAGCGGGCCGGCGTTGGGCGCCTTGATGGTGCAGGTGCTCACGAAGTTGGTGTCCTGCGGCAGGCACGGCACCGTCTGGTCGAGCGCGACCTCGCCGTCGGCGTCGCGGACGACGACGTGCGGCGCGTAGCCGTGGCCGATGAGGTAGAGCTTGGCGTCGCCGACCTGCAGCGGGTGGTTGACGCGCACCCGGAACGGCGCCGACGGGCTGTCGGGGCCCGCGGCCCACGCGATGTCGGCCTGGAACTCGCTGGCGCGGCCCTGGTCGTCGTACGTCGCGAGGAAGTCCTCGAGCGTGAAGTTGAACGGCACGAGCGCGCTGTCGTCGAAGCGGCGGCCGGGCGTGACGTCGTCGTAGGACAGGACGGCGTTGGCGAAGCCCTCGCCCTCCTTGACGAGCACCGAGCCCTTGAAGCCGTAGAGCGCGCCGGCGGCGACGCCGACGAGCAGCCCGACGAGGCTGAGGTGGAAGACCAGGTTGCCGGTCTCGCGCAGGTAGCCCTTCTCGGCGCTGACGCCCTCGGGGCGGGCGACGGTGCGCCAGCGGCCGCGGCGCAGCGCGGCGCGGGCGGCGGCGCGCACCTCGTCGGCCGGGCGGTCGGTCTCCCAGCGCTCCGACAGCGGCAGCCGCGACAGCCGGGCGGGCAGCGCCGGCGGCGGGGTGCGCAGCGCGCGGGCGTGCAGGCGGATGCGCGGCACGAGGCAGCCGACGAGGCTGACGAACAGCAGCAGGTAGACCGCCGCGAACCACGGGGCGGCGAAGACGTCGAACAGGTACAGCCGGTCGAGCACCGGACCGAGGTCGGGGTGGCGGTCGAGGTAGGCCTGCACCTCGACGGGGTTCTGGCCGCGCTGCGGCAGGAAGCCGCCGGGGATGCTGGCGAGCGCGAGCAGGAACAGCAGCAGCAGCGCGGTGCGCATGCTCGTCAGCTGCCGCCAGGCCTGGCGCAGCGCGCCGAGCCGCACGCCGCGGCGCGCGGGCGCCGGGGGCGCGGGGGCGGTCGACAGCCGGGTGGCGTCCTCGACGGGCGCGGTGTCCTGGACGGTCATCAGACCACCGTCTCGGTGCCGGCGATGACGCCGCGCAGCTCGACCATGAGCGACTCCCACAGGCCCGACACGAGCAGCAGGCCGACGACGACGAGCAGCACGCCCCCGACGCGGGTCACGAGCGCGTAGTGGCGCTTGACGACGTCGAAGGCGCCGAGCGCCCGGCGCATCGCGAGGCCGGTGAGCACGAACGGCACGCCGAGCCCGACGCAGTACGCCGCCGTGAGCAGCGCCCCGCGGCCGGCGGTGCCCTGCGTGTAGGCGAGCGCCTGCACGGCGCCGAGGGTCGGGCCGAGGCAGGGGGTCCAGCCGACGCCGAAGACCACGCCGAGCAGCGGCGCGCCGGCCAGCCCGCTCACCGGCAGCCGGCGCACGCGCCACTCCCGCTGCAGGCCGGGCACCAGGCCGAGGAACGACAGGCCGAGCAGCACGACGAGCGCGCCGAGCACGCGGTCGACGACCTCCTTGTGCGCGACGAGGTCGCCGCCGAGGCCGCCGCCGAGGCCGCCGAACAGCGCGCCCGCGCTGACGAACACCGCCGAGAAGCCGAGGACGAACAGCACGCTGCCGGCGAGCACGCGCCCGCGCACGCGGCGCTCGCTGCGCACGAGCACGTCGCCCTCGGGCCGGTCGGCCCCGCCGGTCACGCCCGCCCCGCGGGTGTCGCCGAGATCGGCGCCCGACAGGCCCGTCACGTACGACAGGTAGCCCGGCACGAGCGGCAGCACGCACGGCGACAGGAACGACACGAGCCCGGCGACGGCCGCGACCGGCAGCGCGACGAGCAGCGGCCCGTCGGTGACGGCGTCGACGAAGGCGTCGGCGAGGCTCACTCGGCCGCCTCGGCGGCGAGGGCCTGCACGGGCGGCAGCAGGTCGCTGACGGTCTGGCCGCCGTTGAGGATGCCGGCGACGCGGCCCTGCCGGTCGAGCAGCAGGGTCGACGGCGGCGTCTGCGGCACGACCGAGCGGAAGCGGGTGAGGGTGATCGCCGGCTGGTCGTAGATCGAGGGGTACGCGACGCCCATGCGCTCCTCGAAGCGCAGCGCGGCCCCGCGGTCGTCCTTGACGTTGATGCCGACGAACTCGACGCCCGACGCGCGGGTCTGCGCGTAGACCTCGTTGAGGAAGGGCGCCTCGGCGCGGCACGGGCCGCACCAGTCGGCCCAGAAGTTGAGGACGACGACCTTGCCGCGCAGGGCCGTGACGTCGACCGGCGTGCCGTCGAGGGCCTCGCCGCGGATGGCCGGCGCGGGCTCGCGGTCCTCGACGGCGAACAGCCCGTCGTCGCCCGCCGGCGGCCGGTCCTGGTCGTAGTCGCCGACCACCGTCGTGCCGGCCTGGTCGACGCCGCCGCCGCACGCCGCGAGCGCCAGCGGCGCGGCGAGCGCGAGGGCCAGGGCGCGCAGGCGCAGACGGGTCACGGGCGGCTCTCTCGTACGGGGCGGGGTGTGCCCCTCCATGGTCGCGCACCCGGCGTCCGGCTGCCTGCTGCCGTGGTGTGAGACAGCCGATGGGGCCGCGGGGAACAGCGGCCGGCGCGGGCGGGGCGGCCCGTCAGGCGCCGAAGCCGGGGCGGCGGCTGGCGGCGCCCGCGGGCTCGGTGTAGTCGACGCGCACGAGGCGCTCGCCCTCGTAGACCAGCGAGGTGAGGCTGGCCAGGCCGCACTGGCGGCGGTCGGGGCGGTGCCACAGCCGGCGGCCCTCGGCGGCGCGGCGGGCGGTCCAGATCGGCAGCTGGTGGCTGACGCAGACCGCCTCGTGGCCGGTCACGCGGTCGCGGACGTCGGCGACCGCGGCCAGCACGCGCGCCGCCACGGCGGTGTACGGCTCGCCCCACGACGGGGTGAACGGGTTGCGCAGGTGGGGCCAGTTCGCCGGGTGGCGCAGCGCGCCGTCGCCGACCCCGAAGGCCTTGCCCTCGAAGTGGTTCTCGCTCTCGAGCAGGCGCTCGTCGAGCGACACCGGCAGCCCGAACACCTCGCCGATCGGCGCGGCGGTCTCCTGCGCGCGCTGCAGCGGCGAGCTGACCACCGCGGTGACGTCGCGGCCGCGCAGCGCCTCGGCGGCGGCGTGCGCCATGGCGAGGCCGTCGTCGGAGAGCCGGAAGCCGGGGAGCCGGCCGTACAGCACGCCCTCGGGGTTGTGGACCTCGCCGTGGCGCAGGAGGTGCACGGTCGTGCGCGCGCCGGTCACGCCCGGTCGTCCGCGGTGTCGGCGGCGACGACGTCCGGCGCAGGCACGGCGGCGGCGGCGCGGGCGGCGTGCGGCAGCGCCTCGGCCACCCTCGCGATGGCCGTGTCGTCGTGGGCGGCCGAGACGAACCACGCCTCGTACGCCGACGGCGGCAGGTAGACGCCGCGGTCGAGCAGGGCGTGGAAGAACGCCTTGTAGCGCGCGACCGACTGCCGGGTGGCGGTCGCGTGGTCGACGACGGCGTGGTCGGCGAAGAAGACGCTGAACAGGCTGCCGGCGGTGTTGACCCGGTGCGCGACGCCCTCGGCGTCGAGCGCCTCGGACACCAGCCGGGCGACGGTCGCGGCGGTGGCGTCGACGTGCGCGTAGACCTCGTCGGTGCAGTGCTGCAGCGTCGTGAGCCCGGCGGCGACGGCGAGCGGGTTCCCCGACAGGGTGCCGGCCTGGTAGACGGGACCGGCGGGCGCGAGCCGCTGCATGACGTCGGCGCGGCCGCCGAACGCCGCCGCCGGGAGCCCGCCGCCCATGACCTTGCCGAAGGTGAGCAGGTCGGGCTCGACGCCCTCCAGGCCGTACCAGCCGGCGGGCGTGACGCGGAAGCCGGTCATCACCTCGTCGCTGATGAACAGCGCGCCGTGCGCGGCGCAGAGGTCCTTGACGCCCTGGTTGAAGCCGGGCAGCGGCGGGACGACGCCCATGTTGGCCGCGCTCGCCTCGGTGATGACGCAGGCGATCTGGTCGCCGGCCTCCTCGAAGGCGGCGCGCACGAGCGCGAGGTCGTTGTACGGCAGCACGATCGTGTCGGCGGCGGTCGCGCCGGTGACGCCCGGGGTGTCGGGCAGGCCGAGCGTGACGACGCCGGAGCCGGCGCTGGCGAGCAGCGCGTCGACGTGGCCGTGGTAGCAGCCGGCGAACTTCACGACCTTGGTGCGGCCGGTGAAGCCGCGCGCGAGGCGCACCGCGCTCATCGTCGCCTCGGTGCCGGAGTTGACCAGCCGCACCTGCTCGACGGGCGCGACGCGGCGCACGATCTCCTCGGCGAGGTCGACCTCGCCGGGGCTGGGCGTGCCGAACGACGTGCCGCGCGTGGCCGCCCGCTGCAGCGCCTCGACGACCGCCGGGTGCGCGTGCCCGAGGATCATCGGGCCCCAGGAGCAGACGAGGTCGACGTACTCGCGGCCGTCGGCGTCGGTGAGGTACGGGCCGGTGCCGCTGACCATGAAGCGCGGGGTGCCGCCGACGGCGCGGAACGCGCGCACGGGGCTGTTGACGCCGCCCGGCACGACGGCGAGCGCGCGGTCGAACAGGGCCTGGGAGGCCGGGGCCTCGCTGGGGTGGGTCACGCACCCATCCTGCCGGGCTGCGTGCGGCGCAACCACACGAGCCCGAGCACGGGCAGCACCAGCGGCACGAGCAGGTAGCCGAGCCCGTACGCCGACCAGACCGTGTCGTCGGGGAAGTCGGCGGCGTCGACGAGCGAGACGGTGCCGACGACGAGCACGCCGACCAGCTCGACGAGGACGGTGGCGAGCGCGAGCCGCCGCCGGTCGGTGGCGAGCGCGTACGTCGCGACGAGGTAGACCACGCCCGACAGCAGTGACAGCAGGTACGGCAGCCGGGCCTCGTCGAAGCGGTCGGCGATCTGCACGAGCGCGCGGCTCGTCGCGGCGACGGCGAAGACGCCGTAGACGGCCAGCAGGGTCCGCCCGGGGCCCCGGCTCAGGGGGCGCGCCGTCAGCTCCACGTCGCCACCAGCCGGCTCTCGACCACCGCCAGCGCGACCAGCGC
>CANKBT010000209.1 GCA_947479995.1 Frankiaceae bacterium
CTCCTGGCGCACCTCGCGCAGGTCGAGCGCGGCCGTGCGGTCGGGGGTGGCGGGGGCCGCCGGGGCGGCGGGCACCGGCGGGGGCACGGCGGCCGACAGCGCGAGCGGGGCCAGCTGCGCCCGCGCCGGCCCGGCGCCGAGGCGGTCGGCCGGGTCCTTGGCCAGCAGGCCGTCGAGCACGGGCGCGAGCGGCCCGGCGGCGGTGAAGCCGGCGTGCTCGCCGGTGACGACCGCGGTGACGGTCTCGAGGGCGTCGCGCCCGTCGTACGGCGGGCGCCCCTCGACGGCGGTGAACAGCGTCGCGCCGAGCGACCACAGGTCGGAGTGCGGGCCGGGCGCGTGGCCGCGGGCGCGCTCGGGGGCGATGTAGGCGGGGGAGCCGAGCAGCAGGCCGGTGCCGGTGATCGACGGGTCGCCCGCGACGGTGGCGATGCCGAAGTCGGTGAGCACGACGCGGCCGCCGTCGCGCTCGGGCTCGCACAGCAGGACGTTGCCGGGCTTGACGTCGCGGTGCACGATCCCGCGGCCGTGCGCCGCCTCGAGCGCGTCGAGCACGGCCAGGCCGACCTGCGCGGTGCGCGCCGGCGTCAGCGGGCCGTCGGCGGTGACGACCTCGGCGAGGGTGCGGGCGGCGACCAGCTCCATGACGAGCCAGGGCCGGCCGTCCTCCTCGACGACGTCGTAGACCGCGACGACCGACGGGTGGTGCAGCCGCGCGGCCGAGCGGGCCTCGCGGCGGGTGCGCTCGCGCAGCACCTCGGCCTCCTCCGGCCGGGTGCCGGGCGGGAAGACGACCTCCTTGACGGCGACCTCGCGGTCGAGCACGAGGTCCTGCGCCCGCCAGACGGTGCCCATGGCGCCGGCGCCGAGGCGGCCGGCGAGGCGGTAGCGCCCCCCGACCACGCGCTCGTCGGGCCCGAGGTCCTCCACGCGCCTGCCCTACCCCTGTCTCGTCGTCGTCCACCTGCGACCGACCAGTGTGGGGGACGCGGGCCCCGGCGCGCTCAGCCCGGCGTGCTGCTGCGGCCCACCACCGGGTTGAGCGGGCTCGCGGCCACCTCGCCCGGCTCGGTGCCGGGCAGGAAGTCGCGCCACGCGCCGCTCACCATCGTCGGGCTGTCGACGACGCGGGCGCCGTCGGCGTAGTAGGTCGTGGCGAGCGCCCGGCGCGGCTGCGTGGTGCCGTTGCGCCCGGCGGTGTGGAAGCACAGCGCCGAGTGGAAGCTCACCTCGCCGACGGCGTACGGGCCGTCCTCGACCGGGACGGCGGCGGCGCGGAGCCGGCGGGCCACCTCGGCGTCGTAGGAGGTGCCGACCTTGTCGAAGTCGAGGTCGGCGACCAGGTCGCGGACGTCGCGGCCGCGGGCGAACGACAGCGGGCCCATCGTGCGCGGCACGGCCGAGACCGGCATCCACGCGGTGACGGCCTGCAGGGTCGCGAGCGGGAAGTGCTCGGCGTCGTGGTGCCACGGCGTGCGGCCGCAGCCGGGCTCCTTGGACAGCGCGTTGTCGTGGTAGACGCGCACCGCCGGCTCGCCGAGCAGCGCGGCCGCCAGGTCGCCGAGGCGCGGCGACTCGACGACCGCGCGCATGACCTCGTCGTCGAGCCACATCTGCTCGAGCGCCGTGAAGCGCCCCGCGGTGTCGACGCCGTGCTCGGCGCGCAGCAGCGTGTCGAGCCGCTCGGCCAGCCGGCGCACGACCGGCGCGGGGAGCACGTCCGGCAGCTTGACGAAGGCCTCGCGGCGGAACCGCTCGACCTGCGCCGCGGTGAGCGGGTACGGCGCGGCGAGCGCCGCCGCGAGCTCGTCGTCGGTCGCCGGCGCGACGTCGGGCAGGCCCGGGCCGTCGACCAGCTCGACGGGCGCGCCGTCGTTCTCGGCGAGGGTGACGTACCAGTCCCACCACTGCTGGTCGTCGCCCGCCCACGGCTGGTCGATGCCGCCCTCGCGGTTGGCCTCCGGCAGGAACGCGTTGTCTAGAACCACAGCAGGGCCACCTCGTGGGAGAAGGTCCAGGCGCCGGCGTCGTCGCGGCACCCGGCGAGGTAGTCGCCAAGCGCCGGCGCCGCCTCCATCGCGTCGAGCCCGACGCTGTCGTCGAAGGCGCAGCGCTGCAGGAAGCCCTCGGCGACCGCGCGGTCGGCCGTGCCGGTCGTGTAGGTGAGGAGCTGCTCGCGCACGTCGGCGCCGGCGCCGCGCAGGGCGTCGCGCACCTGCTCGGCCGAGGTGTACGGCGTCGCGTCGCGGACCCCGGCGCGGTAGGCGTCGTAGAAGGCCAGGTAGTGCGAGCGGGCGGTCGCCTGGGCGACGACGCCGACGCCGCCCTCGCGGCGCGCGGCGAGCAGGCGCTCGGCGGCGGCGGGCAGCTCGGCCGGCGGCAGCGCGTAGAGCGCGTGCGTCGCCCACACCACCTCGTACGGGTCGCCCGGCGGCAGGTCCTGCAGCGTCACGACGAGCTCGGCGCCCGGCACGAACGGCGGCCGTAGCTGCGCCTTGGCCTCGCGCACCGAGAAGTCCGACGGGTCGAGCAGGTCGTACTGCACCGGCGGCAGCGCCGACAGGTCGGTGTGGCGCAGCAGCGCCGCGGGGAACTTGCCCGAGCCGCAGGCGACGTCGAGCAGCCGCCACCCGTCGCGCGCCTGCGCGCCGAGCAGCGCGGGCCAGTCGGCGGCCGCGGCGAGCTGGCGGTAGTCCTCGGTCGCGAGGGCGTAGAACGCCTCCATCTCGGCCCGCCCGGCCTCGCTCCAGTGCTCCAGGCTCCGCTGTGCGGTGTCGGCCGCGGTCTCGCTCACTCGCGTCTCCTCGTCAGGTGCGGCAGGGTCAGGGGCGGACCGCGTGGCGCGGTCCCGACAGGAGAGCCGTGACCCGCTCGCCCGCTCCACCTCACCACGCCGCCGCGACGGGCGCAGGCCCCCTCGAGGCGCTGCGCGCGCTCGTCGCCCCGCTGCGCCCGCTGCCCGCGCTGACGCCGGCCGCGTACGCCGAGGGACACGACCTGTTCGAGGCGCGCTCGGACCAGCGCGACCTGCTCGTCGCGTGGCTGCGCGCGCGCCTCGCCGCCCGCGCCGGCGCGCCGCTGCGCGTGCTGTCGGTCGGCTGCGGCGACGGCACCGTCGACGCGCGCGTGAGCGCCGGCGCCGACGTCGCGCGGTACGACGGCGTCGAGCCCTTCGCCGGCAGCGCGGCGCAGTGGCGCACGCGCATGGCGGGCGTGCCGGGGCAGGTGCAGCAGTGCCGCTTCGAGGACGCCGTGCTGACCGGCCCGTACGACGTCGTGCTCGCGGTGCACTGCCTCTACTACGTGCCGGACGTCGCCGCGGCGCTGCAGCGCATGCACGGCCTGCTGGCGCCGGGCGGCGAGCTGCTCGTGCTGCACGCGCCGCGCGCGGAGCTCAACGCGCTCGTCGAGGTGCTGGCGCCGGAGACCGGCGGGCACGCGCAGTGGTTCAGCGACGTGGTCACCGGCGCGCTGCGCCGCAGCGGCCTGGCGTACGAGGAGAGCCGGCTGCACGCGCGGCTCGACCTCACCGACGCGGACGACCGGGTGCTCGACTTCACCGTGCAGGCGGTGCTGCCGCCGCAGGTGCGCGCGCCGGTGCTCGCGCACCTGGCCGCGGTGCGGCTGCCGGACGCCGAGGGGCTGTGCGTGCCGCACCCCCTCGACGCCTTCGTGGTGAGGGGCACGTCCGCGGCCGCTGGGTAGGGTCCGGGCGTGCCGATCGACTTCCAGGCCTCTGCGGGGTCGAGCCTCGGGGTCGAGTGGGAGCTGCAGCTCGTCGACCCCGGCACCCGGGCGCTGTCCCGCGGCGCCACCGAGCTGCTCGCGGCGATCGCCCCCGAGGGCGGCGGCGAGCACCCCAAGGCCAAGCACGAGCTGCTGCAGTCGACCGTCGAGGTCATCACCGGCGTGTGCACCTCGGTCGAGGAGGCGACGGCCGACCTGGCCGGCACGGTGGCCGAGGTCGTCGCGGCCGCCCGCGACCGCGGGCTCGAGGTCGCGTGCAGCGGCACCCACCCGCTGAGCCACTGGAGCACGCAGGAGATCAGCCCGCTCCCGCGCTACGCCAAGCTCGTCGACGACATGCAGTGGCTGGCCCGCCGGCTCACCGTCTTCGGCGTGCACGTGCACGTCGGCGTGCGCTCGGCCGACAAGGCCGTCGCCATCGTCAACGCGCTCACCGCCTACCTGCCGCACTTCCTCGCGCTGTCGTCGTCGTCGCCGTACTGGAACGGCAGCGACACCGGTCTGGCGAGCGCGCGCAGCAAGGTCTTCGAGGGGCTGCCGACCGCGGGCCTGCCGTACCAGCTCGAGGACTGGGCGGCGTTCGAGGACTACATGCAGCTGCTGCTCGACACGGGCACCATCGCCTCGGTCAAGGAGGTGTGGTGGGACGTCCGCCCGCACCCCGACTTCGGCACGGTCGAGCTCCGCATCTGCGACGGCACGCCGACGCTGTGGGAGATCGGCATGGTGGCGGCCGTCGCGCAGTGCCTCGTCGACGTCTTCGACCGCGAGATCGACAAGGGCTACGTGCTGCCGACGCCCAAGGCGTGGGTGGTGCGCGAGAACAAGTGGCGCGCCGGCCGCCGCGGCCTCGACGCCGACGTCATCCTCGAGAGCGGCGCGGTCGTGCCGCTGCGCTCCGCCGTGGTGGAGCTGGCGCACGAGCTGCTGCCGACGGCGCAGCGCCTCGGCTGCGTCGACGAGCTGTCGCGCGTGCACGAGGTGGCCGCGCGCGGCGCGTCCGCGCAGCGGCAGCGCGCCGTCGCCGCGGCGCACGGCGGGGCGCTCGAGCCGGTGGTCGACGCGCTGCTGGCGGAGTTCGCCGCCGGCCGTCCCTCGTGGTGACGCCGGCACCCTCCGTCGACGGCTGGCTCAGCGTCCACGGCGGGGAGCTCGTCGCGCTGCGCCGCGACCTGCACGCGCACCCGGAGCTGGGCAACGCGGAGCACCGCACCACGGCGCTGCTCGTCGCGCGGCTCGAGGCGTCGGGGCTCGCCCCGCGCGTGCTGCGCGGGGGCACCGGCCTGGTGTGCGACGTCGGCCGCGGCGACGGGCCGGTCGTCGGGCTGCGCGCCGACCTCGACGCGCTGCCGCTCGCGGACGAGAAGGACGTGCCGTACCGCTCGACCGTGCCGGGCGCGTGCCACGCCTGCGGCCACGACGTGCACACCGCGGTGGTGCTCGGCGCCGGCCTCGCGCTCGCGGGGCTCGACCTGCCGGGACGGGTGCGGCTGGTCTTCCAGCCCGCCGAGGAGCTCATGCCGGGCGGTGCGCTGCAGGTGCTCGACGAGGGCCTCGTCGAGGGGCTCGACGCGCTCTACGCGCTGCACTGCGACCCCGCGCTCGAGGTCGGCCGGCTCGGCGTGCGGCCCGGCGCCATCACCGCGGCGGCCGACATGGTGCAGGTGCGCCTCACCGGGCCGGGCGGCCACACCTCGCGGCCGCACGCGACCGTCGACCTCGTGCAGGCGCTCGCCACCGTGGCGACCGGCCTGCCCGCCGCGCTGTCGCGCCTGGTCGACCCGCGCGCCGGCCTCGCGCTCGTCTGGGGCCACGTCGGCGCGGGCGTCGCCGCCAACGCCATCCCGCGCGAGGGCCTGCTGCGCGGCACCCTGCGCGTGCTCGACCGCGCCGCGTGGGAGTCGGCGCCCGCCCTGGTGCGCCGCGTCGTCGAGGGCCTCGTCGCGCCGTACGGCGCGGTCGCCGACGTCACCTACACGCGCGGCGTGCCGCCGGTCGTCAACGACGCGGACGCCACCGCGCGCCTGGCCGCCGCGGCGCGC
>CANKBT010000210.1 GCA_947479995.1 Frankiaceae bacterium
GCGCAGCGCCTCGGTCGGCAGCTCCTGCTCGTCGGCCTCGGGGCCGGACGCCTCGTGCGCGAGCTGCACCGCCGCGAGCGCGACGTCGACGACGTCGAACTCGTCGGTGAGCGCCTCGACGACGCCGCGGAACGCCTCGCTGTCGCCGGCGAGCAGCACCTCGCGCAGCGAGGCCTGCGTGAGCTCGAGCCGGCGGGCCCGCAGGTCGGCGACGGTGGGCAGCGCCTCGACGGCGATGCGCTGCCCGGTGAGGCGCTCGATCTGCTTGAGCATGCGGTGCTCGCGCGGCTCGGCGAGCGTGATGGCGACGCCCTCGCGGCCGGCCCGGCCGACCCGGCCGATGCGGTGCACGTACGCCTCGGCGGCCGACGGGACGCTGTAGTTGACGACGTGGGTGAGGTGGTCGACGTCGAGCCCGCGCGCGGCGACGTCGGTGGCGACCAGCAGGTCGGCGGTCTGGTTGCGCAGCCGCCCCATCACCTTGTCGCGGGCCTCCTGCGACAGCCCGCCGTGCAGCGCCTCGGCGCGGTAGCCGCGGCCGTTGAGCGTCTCGGTGAGGCTGTCGACCTCCTCGCGCGTGCGGCAGAACACGATGGCCGAGCCGGGCGCCTCGAGGTCGAGCACGCGGCCGAGCGCCGCGGGCTTGTGCGGGCGCGACACGACGAACGCCGTCTGGCGCACGCGCGGGCCCTCGCCGGCGGGCAGCGCCTCCCGCGCGATGGTGATGCGCACCGGGTCGCGCAGGTGCTTGCGCGCCATCGTCTCGATGTGGCGCGGCACGGTGGCCGAGAACAGCACCGTCTGCCGGTCGGCCGGCGCGGCCGCCAGGATCGCCTCGATGTCCTCGGTGAAGCCCATGTCGAGCATCTCGTCGGCCTCGTCGAGCACGACGACCTCGAGCGAGGCCAGCCGCAGCGTGCCGCGCGACAGGTGGTCGAGCGCCCGGCCGGGCGTCGCCACGACGACGTCGACGCCGCGCTGCAGCTCGCGCAGCTGGCGGCCGATGGGCTGCCCGCCGTAGACCGGCAGCACCCGCGCGCCGAGCCCGCGGCCGTAGCGGTGCAGCGCCTCGCTGACCTGCATCGCCAGCTCGCGCGTCGGCGCGAGCACGAGCGCCACCGGGTCGGGCCCGCGCGGCCCGGCCGCGAGGCGCTGCAGCACCGGCAGCGCGAACGCCGCCGTCTTGCCGGTGCCGGTGGCGGCCTGGCCGAGCAGGTCGCGGCCCTCGACGAGCGGCGGGATCGCCTCGGCCTGGATCGGCGTCGGCTCCTCGTAGCCGAGCGAGGCCAGCTCGTGCAGCAGCTCGGGGCGCAGCGGCAGCGCCGCGAAGTCGCTCACCGGCGCGCGTACGGGCCGTAGCGCGGCTGCGCGATGCGGCGGTCGCGGCCGCTGCCGCGCAGCGGCCACACGAGCGCCGCGCCGACGACGAAGCCGATGACGTGCGCCAGGTAGGCCACGCCGCCGCCGGCGTCGGTGAGCCCGGCACCGCGGAAGTAGAGGAACTGCAGCAGGAACCAGCTGCCGAGCACGAGCCAGGCCGGCAGGCGCAGCGGCAGGAAGAAGAAGAACGTCAGCAGCGACCAGACGCGCGCCTTCGGGAACAGCACGAGGTAGGCGCCGAGCACGCCGGCGATGGCGCCGGACGCGCCGACCAGCGGCACCGTCGAGTCGGGGTCGGCGAAGGCGAAGCCGTACGTCGCGGCGTAGCCGCAGACCAGGTAGAAGAGCAGGTAGCGCACCCGGCCGAGGCGGTCCTCGACGTTGTCGCCGAAGACGTAGAGGAACAGCAGGTTGCCGAGCAGGTGCAGCCAGCCGCCGTGCAGGAACATCGCGAACAGCACCGACAGCCAGGGCTGCTTGTCGTAGTCGGCGGGCGCGCCCTCGCACCCGCCGCCCGCCGGCTCGCCGGTCGGCACGACGCCCGTGGCGTCGTTGCCCACCACCTCGTCGGGGATGGCGGCGTACTCGTAGAGGAAGGCGAGCTGCTCGCACTGGGCCGACGCGGAGTCGGGCGTGAGGAACGACGTCGCGATCGGGCTGAGCACGAACACGACGAGGTTGACCAGGATGAGCGCGTAGGTCACCCAGGGCGTGCGGCGCGCGGGGTTGACGTCGCGGACGGGCAGGACCACGGGGCGACTCCTCTCGTCGTCCGGGTCAGGGCGTGAGGACGAGCTTGCCGAACAGGTCCCCGGAGGCCAGCCGCTCGAACGCCCGGCGGGCCTCGGCCAGCGGGACCACCTCGTCGACGAGCGGGCGCACGCCGGTGCTCTCGCACAGCCGCAGGAGCTGCGCGAGCTCGGTGCGCGTGCCCATCGTCGAGCCGACGACGCGCAGCTGCAGGAAGAACAGCCGGTTGAGGTCGGCGCTCGGGTCGGGGCCGCTCGTCGCCCCGGACACCACGAGGGTGCCGCCGGGCCGCAGGGCGCGCATCGAGTGCGACCAGGTGGCCTTGCCGACCGTCTCGACGACGGCGTCGACCTTGACCGGCAGGCGGGCCCCGCTCTCGTAGACCTCGTGCGCGCCGATAGCCAGCGCCTTGGCGCGCTTGCCCTCGTCGCGGCTCGTGGCGAGCACGACCAGCCCGGCGGCCCGGCCGAGCGCGATGGCGGCGGTCGCGACGCCGCCGCCGGCGCCCTGCACGAGCACGCGGTCACCGGGCTTGAGGCCGCTCTGCGTGAACAGCATCCGGTACGCCGTGAGCCAGGCCGTGGGCATGCACGCGGCCTCCTCGAACGACAGGCCGGCGGGCTTGGGCACGCAGTTGCGCGCGGGCACGACGACCTGCTCGGCGAGCGTGCCCTGGTGCAGCTCGGACAGGATCGTGCGCTTCGGGTCGAGCGTCTCGTCGCCGTCCCACGACGGGTCGCCGACGAGCCCGTGCACGACGACCTCGCGGCCGTCCTCGGTGACGCCGGCCGCGTCGCAGCCCAGCACCATCGGCAGCCGGTCGGGGCTCAGCCCGACGCCCTTGAGCGACCACAGGTCGTGGTGGTTCAGGCTGGCCGCGCGGACGTCGACGCGCACCCAGCCGTCGGGCGCCTCCGGCGCGGGGCGGTCGCCGACCTCCAGGCCGGAGAGCGGGTCGTCGGCGGACTGGGAGACGCAGGAGGCGGCGAGCACGGGGACGAGCCTAGGCGGGGCCGCCCGGCGTGCCGCGCCCCGCCCTCGGTGTCAGAGCCGGGCGACGCCCTCGGCGCGCGCGGCCCGCGCCACCGCGTCGGCGACGGCGGGCGCGACGCGCGGGTCGAACGGCGACGGGATGACGCAGGCCTCGGACAGGTCGTCGCCGACCACGGCCGCGAGGGCGTCGGCGGCGGCGAGCTTCATGCCCTCGGTGACCCGGCGGGCGCGCACCCGCATGGCGCCGGCGAAGACGCCGGGGAACGCCAGCACGTTGTTGATCTGGTTCGGGAAGTCGCTCCGCCCGGTGGCGACGACCCGCGCGCCCGCGGCGTGCGCGACGTCGGGGTGCACCTCGGGGTCGGGGTTGGCCATGGCGAAGACCACCGAGTCGGGCGCCATCGCCTCGACCGCCTCGCGCGGGATCGTGCCGCCCGACAGGCCGATGAGCACGTCCGCGCCGGCGAGCGCGTCGACGAACGAGCCGGTCAGCCCGGCGCGGTTGCTCTCCTCGGCGAAGCGGCGCTTGGCGTCGTTGAGGTCGGTGCGGCCCCGGTGCACGATGCCCTTGCTGTCGGCCATGGCCAGGTCGCCGACCCCGCCCTCGAGCAGCATCCGCGAGACCGCGATGCCGGCCGCGCCGGCGCCGCTCGTGACGACCCGCAGGTCCGACATGCGGCGGCCGGTGAGCCGGGCGGCGTTGTGCAGGGCGGCCGTGACGACGATCGCGGTGCCGTGCTGGTCGTCGTGGAAGACGGGGATGTCGAGGCGCTCCTGCACCCGGCGCTCGACCTCGAAGCAGCGGGGCGCGCTGATGTCCTCGAGGTTGATGCCGCCGAAGGCCGGCGCCAGCCGCACGATCGTCTCGACCAGCTCGTCGAGGTCGGTGACGTCCAGGCAGACCGGCACGGCGTCGATGCCGCCGAACTGCTTGAACAGCAGCGCCTTGCCCTCCATGACGGGCAGCGCCGCCTCCGCGCCGATGTCGCCGAGGCCGAGCACCGCGGTGCCGTCGGTGACGACCGCGACGGTGTGCGACTTCCACGTGTAGTCGTAGACGAGGTCGGGCTCCTCGGCGATGGCGGTGCAGATCCGGGCGACGCCCGGCGTGTACGCCAGGGCGAGGTCCTCGCGGGTGTCGACGGGGACGCGCGAGACGACCTCGATCTTGCCGCCGCGGTGCAGGGCGAACGCGGGGTCGTCCTCGCGGGCGGGGCGGGCGGGCGCCGCGGCAGGTGTGTCGACCGGGCTGGTCACGTGCGGTCTCCTCGGGCCGGGTGGAGCCGGCCAGGTGCGGCGGGTGGGGCGTCGCCGGTGGGCACGCGAGGTGGTCGTCGGGGGTCGCCCGGGCGCGTCGATGGTGGCACAGCGGCGGCGCGCGCCGGCGCCCGCCCCGCCCGCGCGATCATGCGCGCCGGCGGCGTCCCGGCGGCCACAGGCGCAGCACCACGCGCGCGACGACGTGCGCCGGGCCGGACGTCCAGCCGCGGCCGGCGACGAGCGGGTTGTCGGCCGTGACGTCCCAGTCGCCGTCGCCGAGGTCGAGCCGCGCGCGCTTGACCACGAGCAGCCCGGGACGGGCCAGCGGGTGCGCCAGCACCAGGTCGCCCGGGCGCACCGGCGCGCCCCACCGCACGAGCAGGGCGTCACCGGACCTCAACGCGGGCAGCATCGACTCGCCGTCGACCCGCACGGTCCCGAGGCGCCCTGATCGCCGCACGGCCCCAGCCTGCCGGACCGGGTCGCGGGGACCTAGGGTCGAGGCCTGACCAGGAGGAGACACCATGCGATTCCCCACCCTCACGCCGCAGCTCGTCGCGTCCGCGCACTGCGACCTGCCCTGCGGCGTCTACGACCCGGCCCAGGCCCGCATCGAGGCCCAGTCGGTGAAGGCGATGCAGGAGAAGTACCAGGGCAGTGACGACCCGGTCTTCAAGGAGCGGGCGATCATGATCATCGCCGAGCGCGCCGACCTCGTGAAGCACCACCTCGCGGTGCTGTGGCACGACTACTTCAAGACGCCGCACTTCGAGCAGTACCCGGAGCTGCACGGCCTGATCAACGACACGATCAAGAAGGCCAGCGGCACCGGCGCGAAGAACAGCGTCGACCCGGCGAGCGGCCAGGCGCTGCTCGACGGCATCGACCAGATCGCGACGATCTTCTGGAAGACCAAGGACAAGGAGTACGTGCTCCCGCAGAGCGCGTAGCCCGCACCCGCCCCCGGCCCGGCCCCTCGCACGAGGGCGCCGGGCCGTGGTGTTCCCTGGGCCGGTGGGCGACCTCCTCCTGGTGCGGCACGGGCAGACCGCGTGGTCGCGCACCGGCCGGCACACCGGCCTGACCGACCTCCCCCTCACGCCGTACGGCGAGCGCCAGGCGGCCGCGCTGGCGCCCGCGCTCGCGGCGCGCGACGTCGTCGCCGCCCTCGCCTCCCCGCTGCAGCGCGCCCGGCGCACCGCCGAGCTCGCGGGGCTGCGGCCGGAGGTCGACGACGACCTCGTCGAGTGGGACAACGGCGCGTACGAGGGGCGCCGCACGCTGGAGATCCGCGAGGACCGCCCGGACTGGTGGCTGTTCACCGACGGGGCGCCCGAGGGCGAGGACTGGCGGCAGGTGCAGGAGCGCTGCCGCCGCACCGTCGACCGGGTCGCGCCGCTGCTCGA